>JAFSVX010000026.1 GCA_017444785.1 Clostridia bacterium | reverse complement strand
GTTCTTTAATTTTAACTTTTAGCAGCGTGTTTGACTTTATGTCTTTTTCAGATTTGACATAACATTTTATATAGTTTTCTGTGTGGCCTTCAAAAAGTCCACTCTCTTCATCTTTTCTTTCAACAATCAAATCAAAATTTTTGTCCTTGCAAAGTTTGAAATATTCTTGTTGCATTTGCTTGTCAAGTGCTGATAATTTTTGCACTCTTTCTTTGACATTGGTTGCAATGTTTTTCATTTTTGAGGCTACTGTTCCACTTCTTGATGAGTAAGGGAAAATGTGCATTTTAGCAAATTTACATTTCTTTGCAAATTGAAAGCACTTATCAAAATCATCTTCAGTTTCTGTTGGAAATCCAACAATGATGTCAGTTGTTATTGAGGCGTGTGGGAAAAATTTTCTTATCAACTCCACCTTGCTGTAAAACTCATTTGCGGTGTATTTTCTGTTCATATTTTTGAGAGTTTTATCACACCCACTTTGAAGACTAAGGTGGAAATGTGGAGCAAAATTTGGGGTGTTTTTAAGCACGGTTAAAAACTCTTGATTTATGATATTTTGCTCTAAACTGCTGAATTTGAAGCGTGTATTTGGGTATTTTTGCATCAAAATTGCGATTTTTCCAAGATCTGTTCCATTATTAAAATCTTTTCCATAGGCAGAAAGATTGATGCCTGTGAAAACTATTTCCTTTGAGGTTTTTGCTTGATTTTTTACCTCATTTTCGACAGAGTCAAGGCTTCGGCTTCTCTCCCTTCCTCTGACATATGGAATAAGACAGTATGTGCAAAAGTTGTTGCAACCATCTTGAATTTTGATAACTGTTCTTGTCCTTGCTGACTTGGCATTATAGTTGTCTTGGTAAATGTCAGAAATGTCGTTGCTCATAACTTGATCATCTGAATATTTCTTTTCATTGCTGACTTTTTCAGCACCATTTGTACATACATTTTCAGCACCATTTGTTTTGTTAAAATTCTTGTCAATAACAAGATCCACAAGTTCATCTTTTGACGATGTCCCAAAGATTGCTTTGACTTTATCAAAACTTTTGAAGCGGTCAGCATTGTGCTGAGATGAACAGCCACAGATATAAATTGGAGCATTTTGGTTTATCTTTTTGACTTTTGCAATAATTCCCCTGCTTTTTCTTTCGGCTTCGTTTGTCACTGCGCATGTGTTTATGATGTATGCATCTGCATCACAAAGCTCATGCGAAACATCAATGCCAGCGTTTTTGAGTTTATCCGCCATTGATTCGCTTTCATACTGATTGACTTTGCAACCAAGCGTTATTATTGCTACTTTTTTAATTTCTTCTTTTGACACGTTTTTATCCTTTTTGTGATTTATTTTAAACGACTTTTGATTTGATTTTATTTCAATTTGATCGATCTAACTATATATAAAAAATCGAACAAGAAAGTTGAATTTATCGAGAAAATTGAATTTATGTTGATTTGTTGATCCAGATTATTTTTCGCAGGCAAATATAAGCTGGGCAGTTCCGGCAATTGCGGCGGTTTCAGTGCGAAGAATTCTATTTCCAAGGCTGACAATTTCAACATTGCTACATTTTTGAAGCAGCTGTATTTCATTTTCGGAAAAACCACCCTCTGCGCCAACCATGATTGCAATATTTTTATAATTGCTATTTTCTTGCATTGCATCATAGAGTGTCTTTCCGTCTGCATTTTCATATGCGACAAAAACTTTTTCGTGGGTGCTGAGGTGTTTGACCATTTCGTCAAAACTGATGACACCATTAAGTCTCAAAATATCACTTCTTCCACACTGTTTGCATGCAGAAATTGAAACACGATCGAGTTTGTCAAGTTTGCTTGTTTTATCTTTTATGTCAGTAAACTTACTGTAAAAAACAGTCATAGCAGTTGCACCAAGTTCGGTGATTTTTTGTGTGATTAAAGACAACTTTTCCCCCTTGCAAACAGCTTGATAGAGTGTGACTTTTATTGTTGGCGTATTTGGATTTTTACTGCATTTTTCCACAAAAATATCAGCAAATTTCTTGTTAATTGATTGAATTTTGCAGAAATAATCATTTCCATCACCATTAAAAACAACTATGTTTTCCTTAGCAGAAGACCTCATGACATTGACCATATGGTGAAATTCTTCGCCGTCAATTATAACTGAAGTATTTGTCGTAAGCTGTTCTGGATAATAGTATCTTTTTAATTTCATATTTATCACCTATACAAGTATTATAACAAAACTTTTTTTAAAAAACAAGTATTAAAAAAGAGTAATACAAATTACTCTTTTAATTATACATTTCCATTAAATAAATTTGTAAATTTTACTTAATTTTTTGATTATACTGAGTCTGTTTTGTGTATTGTTTTTGGTCTATATCGCTGTCAAGTTTTTCAATCAGAAGTTTTTGCGCGCGATCGAGAGATTTAGGGATTTCAACTTCCACAGTAACAATTAAATCGCCATAGCCATTTCGGTTGAACATCTTTGTTCCCTTGCCCTTGACGGTGATTTTTGTTCCCGTCTGGGTGAATTCTGGCACTTTTACATCAATGATCTCATTTATGCCTTGAACTTTTATTGTTGTTCCTAAAATACTTTCAGTGAATTTGATAGGAACTGTTGCATAAACATTGAAACCTTCACGAGTAAGTGTTTGATGAGGTGAAATTTTGATAACAAGGTGCATATCACCGGTTGCGCCACCGCTAATGCCTGCCTCACCTTGACCACGAAGGATTATCACTTGTCCGTTGTCAATACCGCCAGGAATATTTACCTCAATATTGCGATTTTTTCGAACAACACCCACACCCGAACATGTTGAGCATTTTTCTTTGATAATTGTGCCTTTTCCATGACATTCTGGGCATGTTGTTTGTGTCATCATTCTGCCAAACGGTGTGTTTTGAGCTTGTTGCACAAAACCAGAGCCTCCACACCTTGAGCAAGCGATTGGGCTGGTGCCAGCTTTTGCGCCTGTGCCATGGCAAGCATCACATGTTTCATTACGGTTGAGATTGATATTTTTTTTCACGCCAAAAGCAGCCTCTTCAAAAGTGAGGTTGACTTTAACCTCAATATCAGCGCCATCTTGAGCCATACCTCTTCTGTTTCTTGCGCCACCAAAAGATCCGCCAAATCCGCCAAAGATATTACTGAAGATGTCTTCAAAGCCTCCAAATCCACTTGCACTAAAACCGCCGCCATTGCCACCGCCAAAGCCTGCCATACCGTTTGGATCGCCATAGTTATCATAGTTTGAACGCTTGGTTTTATCAGAAAGAACCTCGTAAGCTTCGTTGACTTCCTTGAGTTTTTCCGCAGCCTCTTGACTTCCTTGGTTAAGGTCTGGGTGATATTTTTTTGCCAGACTTCTGTAAGCTTTTTTTATTTCATCTTCACTGGCAGATTTACTCACTCCCAGCACGTCATAATAGTTTTTACTTGCCATATTATTACCTTATGTCAATATGTATTTTAGTTAGAAATAACCTCAAATTTAAGATAAATTTTGATTGTTATATTTAATTTTGATAAAAATTTTTAATTTAGATAAAAACTTTCAAATATCAAATTTTACAAATAATTGATGAAATTTTCCGCTCGCTTTCGAGCGGAAAATTCCTATTTCGTTGTATAATCTCCAGAGTTATTAGGATCCGTGTTGCCATCACCATTAGGGTTTGTGCCATTTGGATTTGCTTGTTGATAAAGTTTAGTAAACACTTCATTTGAAACCTTTGTTAAGTTTTCAAGAGCCTCTTTAAGTTTTTCAATATCATCAGAGTTCTTATAAACTTCTTTAGCATTTTCAACCTCAGTTGTAAGACGGGTTTTATCCTCTTCAGAAACCTTATCACCGCTTTCTTTAAGGATTTTTTCTATGCTTGCAATCATTTGGTCAAGACTGTTTTTAGTGTCAACAACCTCTTTACGTTTTTTGTCCTCTTCAGCATATTTTTCAGCTTCTTTCACCGCTTTATCAATCTCTTCATCAGAAAGATTTGATGATGCAGTGATTGTGATATCCTGGCTCTTACCAGTTCCAAGATCTTTTGCAGAAACATGCACAATACCATTTGCATCGATGTCGAAAGTAACTTCGATTTGAGGTATTCCGCGAGGTGCTGGAGCAATTCCTGTAAGCTCAAATCTGCCAAGAGTTTTGTTATATGCAGCAAGCTCTCTTTCACCTTGAAGGACGTGAATATCAACGCCTGGCTGGTTATCTGATGCTGTTGAGAACACTTGAGATTTCTTTGTAGGGATTGTTGTGTTTCTTTCAATAAGTTTTGTGAACACACCACCCATAGTTTCAATACCAAGAGAAAGTGGTGTTACGTCCAAAAGGAGCACGTCTTTAACTTCGCCTGCAAGCACGCCAGCCTGAATTGCAGCACCAATTGCTACGCACTCATCAGGGTTGATGCCTTTAAATGGCTCTTTACCGCAGAACTTTTTAACCTCTTCCACAACCATAGGGACACGTGATGATCCGCCGACCATGATGATTTTAGCAATGTCGCTGTTAGTAACTTTCGCATCGTCCATAGCTTTTTTAACAAGCGTGATTGTCTCTTTAACAAGATCTTCAATAAGGCTTTCAAATTTAGCTCTTGTGATAGTTACTTCCAAATGTTTTGGGCCATTTGCGTCAGCAGTGATGAATGGAAGACTTACTGTTGATGACATAACGCCAGAAAGCTCAATCTTAGCTTTTTCAGCAGCCTCTTTAAGTCTTTGCATAGCCATTTTATCTTTTGAAAGGTCAATGCCTTCTGCCTTTTTAAATTCTTCGATAAGATAGTTCATGATTCTTTGGTCAAAGTCATCACCACCAAGACGGTTGTTACCAGCAGTAGCAAGAACTTGGAAAACTCCGTCAGCGATTTCAAGAACAGAAATATCAAATGTTCCGCCACCAAGGTCATAAACCAAAATTTTCTGTCCGTCAGCACCGTCAGCTTTGTCAAGACCATATGCAAGTGCTGCAGCAGTTGGCTCGTTGATAATTCTTAATACTTCAAGACCGGCAATCTTACCAGCGTCTTTTGTTGCTTGACGTTGACTGTCTGTAAAGTATGCAGGAACAGTGATAACTGCTTGAGATACCTTTTCACCAAGATATTTTTCTGCATCTTCTTTAAGTTTTGAAAGGATCATTGCAGAAATTTCTTGTGGTGTATATGTTTTGCCACCGGCAGTAACTTTTCTGTCAGAACCCATATCTCTTTTGATTGATTGAATAGTGTTGTCTGCGTTTGCGACAGCCTGTCTTTTTGCAACCGAGCCAACAAGTCTTTCGTTGTCTTTTGTGAAACCAACAACTGAAGGAGTTGTTCTTGAACCCTCTGCATTAGGGATAACCGTAGGCTCCCCACCTTCCATAACGGCCACACAACTGTTTGTTGTTCCAAGGTCGATACCAATAATTTTACTCATAATTTATTACCTCTTATTTTAATATTTTTGATGTATTTTTAAGTCGTTTGCATCACTGACTTTTATATTTTTACATACTTTTTATCCAGCATGTTTGGATTTGATTTTGTTTTATTTCTGAATTATTTAATCAAATTTCCAGCAATTTTTATTATGTTGGATAATTTATTTGATTTAATTTCCAGCAAATTTTTGATTTTTTAGTGAATTTGTTTATTAAAATTTCAATCTTTAACATAAACCTCTACAACGCTTGTTCGAACGATTTTGCCGTTTTCACCATCAATTTTATAACCTTTTTGGAATGTTTTTGCGATTTTTCCGTCAAGGTTTTTATCTTTGGTTTTAACTTTTGAAATTGCATTGTGAAGTTTTGGATCGAAAAGTGTTCCTTCCAAAGAATTGATTTCTTCAATGCCAAGATTGCTTACTGCACTTTTCAGCATTGCTTCAATCATGGCAAAGCCTTTCAAAGTTCCCTCATCTGCTTTCACTTTCAAAGCTTGTTCAAAGTTGTCAAGAATTGGGATAAGTTTGTCTGCAATATTTATGATTGCATTTTGTTTCATGTTATCCTCTTCTTCTTTAACTCTTGCTTTGTATCTTTCAAAATCTTTTTTGAGTCCAACTGCAAGATGTTCATTATCTTCTGACTTTTTCTTGGCTTTTTCAAGATCTTGATCTGCTTTGATAAGTGCATTTTCAAGTTGAATAAAAGCTTGCTCATATTTTTTGAACTCTTCACTGCCCTCCATGTGATCATGACAACCGCAGTCGCAATCATCATTGCAGTCGCAGTGCTCATCTTCGCATCCACAGTTGCAATGGTCGTCGCAATCACGCTCTTTATTACCATGGCAACCGCAGTCGCAATCGTCATCGCAGTCGCAGTGCTCATCTTCACAACCGCAGTTGCAATGGCCTTTGTGTTGGTGATGTTTGTGTGTATGATCGCAGGTGCACTCTTTACCTTCGTTGCAACCGCAATCGCAATCGTCATCACAATCGCACTGTTTTTGAACTTTTTCTTTATTTTCTTTTTCTTTACTCATTATTTGTCCTCCTTACTGTCTGAAATGCTGTCCTCAAGCATATTTGTAACATTTTTCAGTATTGAAACCACCTTGCCATAGTCCATTCGAACAGGCCCGATAACTCCGGCAGAACCAATAGGTTTACCATTGAGTTTATATGTCGCTGAAACGACAGAACAGTCATTAATTCCGGTTTCTTCACCGCCAATTTTGATGTTGATTTCAAGATTTGGATTCGAGCTTATCAGTGGATACAAACTTTCCTCATCTTCCAGAAGTGAAAGAGCACCTTTAAGTTTTCCAATGTCGTGATATTCCGGATAGTTAAGTAGTTTTTCTTTGCCTGCAACTGTCATGTTTTTAGATTTGTCATTGTCGCGATTTGCAATTATGTCCACAATTGTTTGGAAGATGTTTCTGTATCTCAAAAGCTCATCAGTGATGATATTTTCAGAATTGGTAATTTCTTGCAGGCTCTTTCCGCTAAAAAGAGAAGAAAGAATTTTTGATGCCTGCCTGAGTTCTTCATCACTTGCAACAATGTGATTAGTCTCTTCTTTGATAATTCCAAGGTCAGTTGACACAACAACAAGTGTTGAGGTTGGTCTGACTTTCATAAGAAAGATTTTTTCAATGACCGCATCATCTGTCAATCCGAAATAGACAACTGAAGCATAGTTTGTGATATCACTTATGGTCTTTGCAGTGTTTTGCATGATGTCGTTAAGAGTTATCAGTTTTTCATCAAAGGCATCTTTAATAAAATCTGCTTCTTTTTTTGAAAGACTTTTAAGCTTCATAAGTTCTTCAACATACATTTTATAGCCTTCAGTTGTAGGAAGTCGTCCTGCAGATGTGTGAGGCTGAGTTAAAAAGCCCATATCTTCAAGTGCGCTCAGTTCATTGCGAATGGTCGCAGATGAAAAGTCTTGCAAATATTTCTCTTGTATGTCTTTACTTCCGACAGGCTTTGCAGTCTTGATACTTTCATCAACCACAGCGCTGAGTATTTTTTTCTTTCTGTCGCTGAGATTCATAATTCCCTCCTTTGTTATATTATTCCAAACCATGAAATAATTATACCAAGTTTTAGCAAACTTACATCAAGAGTGCTAACAATTATTGTTATATCACTGCTAAAAATAAAAGTCAATTAAAAATGGCAAAATTTTTAAAAAAATTTGAAAAACTTTGTAATTTCTTGCAAAGCAAAAAAGAGCAGATCCCTGCTCTTTTTAATTTGATCATATTTAATACGTTTTCATATATCTGTTATATACTATGCAATGCAGTTATACTATATAATGCAGTTATACTATACAATGCAGTTATTTTTGCATATGATAGCATTTGAAAAATCTTGATGTTGAATAAAAATGATTTATCTTAGTTTCAGCTGCAAAGCTCCAAAATGATGCGGTTTAAAACAAGGAAGCCTTTGCTTGTTGCTTTAAGTATTCCAACTTTGTCAAGGGATAAAAAGCCAAGTTTGATAAGATTTGTAATGACTTCTTTTTTGGTGGCTATGATATTTTCGCCAAATGTTTTTTCATATTCGTTTGTGTCAAGGCCTTCGCTTGTTCGAAGGGAAAGCATGATAAACTCTTCCTTTTTATCGTTATCGGTGAGCTTTGTAACATCGCAAATTGGCGCCTTTCCTGTTTTTTCAATGCACTCAGTATATGTTTGCAGGTTTTCAGTGTTTGCAAATCTTATTCCGTTAAGATATGAGTGTGCGGCCACGCCAAATCCAAGATAGTCCTCCCTCTTCCAATAGACGAGGTTGTGTTTACATGTAAAACCAGGTTTTGCAAAGTTTGAAATTTCATATCTATCATACCCTGCTTTTGCAAGATAAGTAACAATCGCTTGATACATTTTGATGAGTTTTTCTTCGCTTGGCAGATACACAGTTCCGCTGTCCACCATGGTTTTAAGTTTTGTTCCATTTTCAACCGAAAGCATATAGCAGGAAATGTGTGGTACTTTTTGTCTTATAAGGTATTTAACACTGTCAATAACATCTTTTTCGGTTTGTCCCGGATAGCCAAGTATAAGATCTGCACTTATATTGCTGACACCAAGGTTTCTGATGTATTCAAGAGTTTGGTCAAAGTCAGCCACAGTGTGAGTTCGTCCCATACTTTTCAGCACTGATTCGCTTACACATTGAAGGCCGATGCTGAATCTGTTGACGCCCGAAATCACATACTCGTTTATCTTGTCCTCATTCACTGTGTTTGGGTTCAGCTCCATTGTGATTTCAGCATTGTTTTTTACAGTGAAGTTTTTATAAATGGTTTGCAGTATATCTTTAATTGCACCAACAGGAAGTGAAGAAGGTGTGCCGCCGCCGATATAGATGGTGCGCACAGAATAGATCCCAGCATAGAGTTTTGCTTGTAACTTTATTTCTTTTTTAAGTGTTTCAATGTATTTAAGTTTTTCCTCTTTTGAGCTTACAAAAGAAACAAAACTGCAATAATTACACTTGCTGTTGCAGAATGGAATGTGGATATATAAACTCATTGTTTTTTTCATATTTTCACCTCTTTTTCAAGAAATTTATATGCTTTTTCATTGTTTTTTGCGTCAATTTTGCGTTTTTTAGTCAATCTTAAGAATACTCATAAAGGCTTCACTTGGAAGCTCAACACTGCCAAGCTTCCTCATTTTTTTCTTACCCTCTTTTTGCTTTTCAAGCAGCTTTCGTTTTCTTGAAATATCCCCGCCATAGCATTTTGCAATGACATCTTTTCTGAGTGCTTTGACAGTTTCTCTTGCAATAATCTTTCCGCCTATTGCTGCTTGAATAGGAATTTCAAAAAGTTGTCTTGGGACAACCTCTTTAAGTTTTTCGGCGATACCTCTTCCCCTTTCATATGCTTTGTCTTTATGCACAATAAGGCTCAGCGCATCACATACTTCACCATTAAGTAGAATGTCAAGTTTAACCATATCGCTCGCTTTATAGCCCGCGATTTCATAATCCAAACTTGCATAGCCATGTGAAATACTTTTCAGCTTGTCAAAAAAGTCATAGACAATCTCAGCAAGTGGCATATCATAGACAAGCTTAACTCGTTTTTCTTCAAGATATTGCATATCTATAAATGTTCCACGCTTGCCTATGCAAAGATCCATAACTCCGCCCGCATATTCTGGTGGCGTGTAAAGCGTGGCTTTCAGCATTGGCTCCTCTATTTTTTCAATCTCGGTTACCGGAGGAAGATTGCTTGGATTTGAAATATCCAAAACATCTCCACTTGTTTTATACACTTTGTATGACACGCTTGGTGCAGTTGTAATAAGGTCAAGGCCAAACTCTCGCTCCAGCCTTTCGGTGATGATATCCATGTGCAAAAGTCCAAGAAATCCACACCTGAAGCCATAGCCAAGTGCAGCTGATGTTTCTTGTGTAAATATAAGTGATGCGTCAGATAATTTAAGCTTTTCAAGTGCATCTTTAAGTGCATTAAACTTATCTCCCTCGATTGGGAAAATACCGCTGTATACAACAGGATTGACTTGTTTATAGCCGGGAAGTGGCGCACATTGTCTTTTTTCTTCAGTGATGGTGTCGCCCACTTTTATATCAGATACAGTCTTGATGCTGGCAGATATATAGCCAACATCTCCGGCAACAAGCTGTTCTTTTGTTTGTGTTTTTGGTGTAAAAATTCCGACCTCAACAACGTCAAACTCTTTGCCGGTCTGAAGCATTTTTATTTTTGTGCCAGGCTTAACTGTGCCGTTCATGATTCTCACAAGGCAGATAGCACCTTTATAGTTATCATAATAGCTGTCAAAGATCAGTGCTTGAAGGGGTGCTTCTTCATCTCCTGAAGGACATGGGATTTTATCAATAATCACATCAAGAACATCTTTTATATTGATTCCCTCTTTTGCAGAGACAAGTGGTGCATAAGATGTGTCAAGTCCAATGATATCCTCAATCTCTTCTTTAACAGAGTCCACCCTTGCACTTGGCAAGTCAATTTTATTGATGACAGGGACTATGAAAAGGTCGTTTTCAAGAGCAAGATATACATTTGCAAGTGTCTGAGCCTCTACCCCTTGGCTTGCGTCAACAACCAAAATTGCGCCCTCACAAGCGGCAAGCGACCTGCTTACCTCATAGGTAAAGTCAACATGTCCAGGCGTGTCAATCAAATTCAAAGTGTATTCCACACCATCTTTTTTATAGTGCATTGTGACAGGGGTAAGCTTAATGGTTATTCCCCTTTCGCGTTCAAGTTCCATACTATCAAGCAGTTGGTCTTGTGCATCACGTTTAGAGACCGTTTCTGTGATTTCCATAAGGCGATCAGCAAGGGTGCTTTTTCCGTGGTCAATGTGTGCGATTATAGAAAAATTTCTGATATTTTTTAAGTCTTTTTTAGCCATTTTGATTTTGTTTTCCTATATTTTTAGTGTATAATATTATAAGAAATTTTGCAATCATTTTAGCAATTATTGTGTTAATATTGTTACTTTTTGTGATAAATTGCAAAGAAAACAGGATAAAAATCATAAAAAAATACAAAAAAATAGAAATAATTTTAAAAAATATTATACATTTTTATTTTTTTATTGTATTATTATGTCATATAAATTTTAAAAGAGACAATTTCAGTTCCTCTTTTTTGGAGTAAATTATGAATATTTTTGATTCTTGGATTTGTAATCTTCCAATAGCTCATCGTGGTCTTCATGATGATGAAGTTCCAGAAAACTCTGTCAAAGCTTTTGAAAAAGCTATTGAAAAAAATTATGCTATTGAACTTGATGTAAGGGCACTTGCCGATGGCACATTGGTTGTTTTCCATGATGACACCCTTGGCAGACTTACTGGTAAAGATGGCTATATCAATAACTTTACTTATGACGATGTAAAAGATCTTACGCTTTTAAAGTCAAATGAGCATATCCCTACTTTTAAAGATGTTTTGAAACTTATTGATGGAAAAGTTCCAATTTTGGTCGAGATTAAAAATGCAGGTAAAGTAAGTTTTGAAAAGGACGTTTGGAAATTTTTATCAAAATATAAAGGCGAATATGCTGTGCAATCTTTCAACCCTTACTCACTTGAATGGTTTAAGATCAATGCACCACACGTTAAGCGCGGACAACTTGCAAGCTTCTTTAAAGGCAATAAAGATATAAGTTTCACAAAAAGATACGTGCTTAAAAGAATGCTTTTAAATAAAAAAGTATCTGAACCTCACTTTATAAGCTATCAGGCAGAGAATCTTCCAAATAAATATGTGAAAAAATATAGTGATCTTCCCCTTCTTGCTTGGGTTGTAAAAAATCAAGAATCATATGATAAGCTTAAAAAATGTTGCGACAACATCATCTTTGAAGGTTTTGATCCAGAGGTTTAAAATAAATCAAAATTAAAAAGTCATCAGTTTATTGATGACTTTTATTTTTTATTCTTACCCAATAAAATGAATTAGAGCAAAAAAAAATTTCAATAAAATAAGCTTGGCGTTAAGCCAAGCTTTATCTTTTGTTTATCATATCTTTCTTCATTTGTAAAGGAAGTTATGCTTCGATGTTTGTTGTAACTTCAACATTGATTTGTTCGTAGTCAGTTCCAAAGTTAACTGAAGTACGGCCAGTGTTTTCTGCGTCATTTGCATAAACAACCACAGCATAGTCGGCATAAGCACCAGCATCAATTTGTGTTGAGAAAGATGTTACCGCCTTAAATGCTTTTTCATTGAAGTCATAGATTTGAACAAATGTATATTTGCCAAGAAGTGTAGAGTTATCAAATGTAACTTTTACAGTAGCATAAACATTTTGATCAAATTCGTTTGATATTCTAAGAGGAATAACTTTAACTTTTGTAGAAACAGATTCATCAGCGAACATGATTTCACAATTGTAACCACTTTTTGCTTGGTCTGCTGAAGTGTCTTTGAACCAAACTGCTGTTACACCATTTTCATCAGTCCAATCAAGAGCGCTTGATGGTTGGAAAACGATAGAGTCTTTAATTTTAACAACGCCATTTTCCTTTGTTACCAAAGAATTGTTTTCTGCCCCAAGAGCGAATGCATAGCGTGTTACGCCTGTTGCAACCACTGGATCAGCAAGAGTTGTAAGTACTCCAAAAGTTATTGACAAACTAGCAACTAAAGTTATTGCGGCTGTGATAAACATTGCAAGAATTCTCTTCTCTTTCATTGTTTAATCCTCCAATTTTTAAATTTAAATTTGCAAGTTGATTGATTTCTTCTTTCAACTTACAAACAAATTATACAACATTATTTGTGCTTTGTCAATACTTATTTTCGAAATATTTTATTTATTTAATAAATTTATTTTATCGCGCCTATGCATGCGCCCGCGCTGGCTCGTGAGTGTGTATGCGCCTGCGCCCGCGCACCCGCGTGCAAAGAACCACAAGTGCAAGTGACCGCACGCAAAGAATCACAAGCACCCACGCCCGCGCGCACATAAAGTCACAAGCTCCAGCGTACCAGCGCGTTCGTGCGAACTCATGCGAGCTTATGCGGGCTCCCACGCCTGCGCCCATACTTACACATGTGCGTACGTATGCGCATGCTTGTCTACGTGTGCGCATGCTTGCATACGTGCGCGTATATATGAGCGCATACGAAGACATGCAACTTATGTGCAGGTGTGAGTCGCTATGCATGTGTGCTTGCGTATAAAAGATATGTGCATGTATAAACGTGTGTCCCTTGCAACGATCCTGAATATTTGACGATATATCATCAAATGTTTCCCACATATAAGCATTAACGTTTGGAGATGCATCATAAAAAACAAATGTAATTTTAAAGAATTTTGTATATTTTTGTAAAAAATTGAATACATGATTGACAAAAGGTTTGAAAATATATTAAACTCTTTTTTAGAGATCAGACAAATGAATGAATTTGAATACAACCTATTTAAAAATTTGCCAAACAGCAATCTTGATGATTTTGAATATGAACAAGTGCAAGCGATAAGTAATATTCTTGAGGAAAATTTCAATTTCTCTTCACTTGATATTTTTTATATATGCTTTGCTTGTCCTCAAATTCTTAAGTGCGACAAATATGAGTTTGAGCAAAATGTTTTGTGTCTTTCAAAAATTTACAATTTAAAATCTAAGCAAATTGAATACTTTGTCTTGAAATATCCTTTTGTTTTGACCATAAATTATAAGTATCTTGATTATAAAAATCGACTTCTTTCTCAAGTGTTTTCAAGTTCTTTTCAAGATGTTCTTGAGATTCTGTTTGTTTATTCAGACATTATGTTTTTGGGTAAAGAGAAAATAAAACATCAAATTGAAATGATTTCAAAAGCTGTTGATGAATATGGCATAGGGCTTCGAAGGATATTTAAAAGCAATCCTTCTGCCTTGTTTGTCAGTGAAGAAAAGATCAGTGATTTAAAAGAAATTTTGATGAAACAATATACCCTATCCTCTTTTGAAGCAAACAAGGTGTTGAAAACGGCTCCAGAACTTTTGTCTGAAAGCGAAGAATACCTGACAAAAAAGTTGAACTATTTTTATCCAAAGTATTTTGTTAAACGTGATTTTAAAGAGATACTTCCAAACTTTCCTGCCCTCCTTCTTTTGACTGAGAGTGAATTTGGACAAAATCTTATTGACATAACAAGAACGCTTGATATATGTGAAAAAGACATATGTAAATTCATAAGACATAATCCCGATTGTTTGTTTGTTGATGATTTCAAGAAAAAAATAATCGGATTTAAAAAGCTTAACATAAATGACGAATATATAAAAGAAAATCCATCAGTGCTGTCTTGTTTGGAAATCAGCTTGCCTATCAAGTTTGTCATAGCACGCATACTTGGCTTAGAAAATTACTTTTTTGATATTTGCAAGATGAATACAAGATTGTTCCTGTCAAGGTTTTTATTTATGCAAATGAGTAACAAATTTGATCATGTGGATTTGCTTTTATCCGAAGATGAATTTTATTCTAAATATGGGATTTCATCAAAAATGCTTCAGCTCAGTTATAAAATTGAACTGCCCCACATTGAAAACATTTGCAAATATTACGTTTCATTAAAAGAGAAAATGCTTGGTTGGACGGATATAGTATTTCCAAGTCTTGCACAAATTCAAGAATTTCTGCTTGAAAAAAATAATTCTCAAAATTCAAATATAGTAAATTATTTTGAAGTGAAAGAAAAATACCACTTGACGATAAATGAATATGAGGTCTATAAAGTTTTAAATATGTTGCATTTCAATTTCACTGAATATTTGCTTATCAGGAAAAAATGTAATGCAATCAAAAGCATTGTGCCAAACACTGTTTTAAAGCTTGTCGAATACCTGAGAAAAAATGGATTGGCATATGAAGAAATTCTTAATCTAATCATTTCAAAGCCGCATATTTTGACATACAATATAAAAGATTTTGATGTGCTTTTGCAAGAAATTGTTGAATACGAAAACTGCAATTTTAGTGATGCAATATATAAATTTCTGTGATAAAAACATAAAAATGGCAAAAATTATTGAAATTTGCCATTTTTTATTGTTGTTAAAATTTTACCTATTTTATGAGTTTCTTGCAATATCAATTTCTTTGTTCCAAACAAGATTTTGATATGTGTGTCTGAGCTTAATAATCTTCTTGATATTGACAGAACGTTTTGCAAGAACTTCCCCACCATTGACCGCAACTTTTCTGTACATACTCTTCCATAGTATGTAAGCATTGATGTCGCTGACAATGCAGGCAATTGTTATGACCATCATTGCAAGGTTGGTAAGATCAATGCTGCCTTGTGCGATGCTGCTTTCAATAATGACGTCCACCCACATGGCAGTTTGCAACGCAAATGACACTATCCCAAAAATGTAGTTTTCTTTGTATCTGAAGCCACTGAGGATTTTGTAAACTATTGTCAAGACAAGCACGGCTGCACTAAAGATGAGCGCACTGTTGTTAAGAAGTTTAAGTCCGAAATAGCACCCAACATAAAGCACCGCCATTGAAGGAATGATCCAGGCATAAGATTTTTTGCTTAATTTACGAACTACAATAGTTGAATCATCTGATCCTGTTTCATATTTTTTCTCTTTTTGTTTTTTCAGACTTCTTGTCCAGCTGATGATTGCAACAACATTGAGTGGTATGTTGATTGCACACATCTTGATAATTTCACCATAAAGGCCAGACAAAAAACAGATATATATATACATCAAACATTCTGCAATACCTATATAGATTCCAATGACCTTTCCTCTTGAAACAAGGTCGATGTTGACCATGACTACAAACAGGTCAAGCACGTCAAACCAACCTTGCGGAGAAAGAAATAAACAAACAAATCCAAGAGCAATAAACACAATATACCAAATCAGTTTAAATCTGCTTTGTTTTTCAAGGGCTCTTAAAACATCAATTCTGTTTTCACCAATGCTGCCATATGAGGCGTGCCAAGAGTCAAGGCCGACAACACCATTTGTTGCTGTAACTTTGCCTTTAATCAGCCTTTTGCTGTATATTGAGCTTGTATCAAATTTTTCTTTAGATTCCATGTTTTTACCTCATTTTACGATAATTAACTATGTTTTTACACTTTTTATATGTGTATTTTGCGTTTTTTATACTATCAGTTTTGTTAGTTCCCCAGTGTGATAAATGTTTAATTTATGGAGTGCTCTTGTGCAAACAACGTAAAGAAGATTCTTGTTTACAGCCGGATAATTTTCCTCCGAAACGTTATATGCAAGCACAGCGTCAAACTCCAAGCCTTTGGCAAGATATGATGGAATTATCATAATTTTGTCGGCGCTGAATAATTTATCTTTGCCAGTGATAAGTTTGAAAGCCAAGCGTTTTGAAGATTTATCAATTTGTTCTTTAAGTTCGTCAGCTTGTTTTTGTGTCTTTGTTATGATTGCAATAGTGTTATAATATTTTTTAAGCTCAATTGCATCATCAAAAACTTTTGACTTTTTATTGTTGTCAGGAATGATTGATACTTCATCACCGTGTCTGTCAACTTGGTTATACATATTTGTATCACCAAGAAGATGTTTGGCAAAGAGGTTGATTTCATATGTACTCCTGTAAGTTTTTGTTAAATATTTTGTGTCGCATGTTGATGTTGTCCTGCTCCCTTTAAGCACATTGATTATTCCATCATAATTGTTGTGCGTTGAAAATGGCATGATTGATTGGTTCAGGTCACCAAGTGCTGTGATTTTTGCATTTTTAAACAAGTGAGACAATATGCGGTATTGCATGATTGTATAGTCTTGGGCTTCATCAATGATAACATATTTGATTGTATTTTGAACTTTTGATCCTTGCAATCTGTCCTTCATATATAGATAGCCGGTGATGTCTTCAAATTGGATAGTGTTTTTGCCAAGCATATTTGCAGTTGAGTTAAATATATCGCTGAGTTGTTTGATCGTCAATCTGTTTTTTGCGCTTGTTCCTGTTGAATTATATATATCTTCAACCATTTGCACAAAGCGTTTTTCATCAGAATAAAGATCAAGATATAAACTTTTGGCATTGATTTTGTTTATATTGTTTTCAAAGTTTTTCCTTACTTTTTGCAAAACTGCATCTTTTTTTGCACCAAGTTTAATTGAAATATGTAGTAAAATCTTTTCAATAAGTTTTTTACCTTGCTCAACGATGCTGATTCCTGACGCCTCAAATTCAGATGCCATTTTTTCAAGATAGGCTTTATCAATGATCACTTTATTATCAACAACAATATCCTCAATTCCAAGCAATTGGTTTTTCTTAAGAGCTATAAAGTTTTCGATCAAATTGATATAGGTTGCTCCGTATTTCAACATTATTGAATTATAGTCAGTACTTCTTTTTGTTGTCAAAACATTTTCCGTATAGTATGTCTCATAAAGGTCATTAAGTGAGCCTTTGATTTTCATATCAAGTCTGCTTTTTATAAAGTCCATGAATGTCGTTTGATAGACATTGTCCTCTCCAATTTCTGGAAGGACGTTTGAGACATAGTCAGAGAAAATATCATTTGGTGAAAGTATCAAAATATTGCTGTTACTGATTTTGTTTTTCTCTGAGTAAAGAAGGTATGCAATTTTATGCATGGCGACAGATGTTTTGCCGCTTCCTGCAGGACCTTGCACAACAAGAATATCTGTATCATTTTTTCTGATGATTTTGTTTTGTTCTTTTTGGATTGTGGTAACAATATTTTTCATTTTATCAGAGGCTTTGCCTTGAAGCATCTCTTTTAAAATATCGTCAATGATTTGCATATTTGTATCAAAAATTTGAACAATGTTTTCACCATCAATTTTATATTGTCTTTTAAGTGTGATCTTACCTTTTATTATTTCACCGTCTGGGGTTTCATATTGAGCCTCCCCCATTTCAAAGTCATAAAACATGCTGGCAATAGGAGTCCTCCAGTCATAGACATAAAAGTCGCGTCCGTCTTCCAGAGTTGCAATGCCAAGATAGATAGGAAGAGTGTCTCCCTCTGTTTCAAAATCTATGCGTGCAAAATATGCGCTTTTGATCATGCGCAAATAACTTTTGACCTTGTTTGTAGTATTGATTGCGCTGATACTTTTAAGCTCAAGCAATCTTACATTCTCAGCCCAGCAGTTCTCATCAGTTTGCGTTTCTGCATCCCAAGTATATTTAAGTTGAGACTTCACATCTTCAGAATATTCATCAATTTTCACGTTAGCTTTTGCGATTTCTTTGTCAAGCACATAAAGAACTGCTTTAAGATAATTTTTTTCTTTTTTTAATTCGCGCTCTGTAATCATAATAAACTCCTTAGTAATATTTTTATTTTGTTTTGCATTTTTTCATATCTTATTTATTTGTCTTTTTATTTGGCGCAACTGCTGTTTTGTTATTTGGCAATACAATAGATTTTTCTGCGCCATTTGTTGATGGCAAATAATAAACATGATCCTTAATTTCATCAGGCAAATATTGTTGGTCAACGTATCCACCATAGTCGTGTGGATACTTATACTTTTTTCTCTTTTCATTTGCATAGTTATAATTCTTCAGATGATCTGGCACTGGGCCTGTATAGGTATTCTCTACATCTTCATCTGCTTTTGCCATGGCAACCACAACACTGTTTGATTTTGGACTCATACAAACATAGATTATTGCGTGGCTGAGCGGAATAAGTCCTTCAGGTTGTCCCATTTTTTCAATGGCATTTAGCGCAGACATGCTGACAACAAGTGCATTTGAGTTTGCAAGTCCAACATCTTCGCTTGCATGTGCGACAAGTCGCCTTGCAATAACAAGTGGATCAATTCCTGCCTTATTCATTCGCCTGCTCCAGTATAGTGCAGCGTCTGCATCACTTCCACGAAGTGATTTGCAAAATGCGGACAACATATCGTAATACATGTCTGTATCAATTGACACACTTCTTCCTGTTGTGCACTCTTTTGCTATATTTTTTGTGATTTTGATAGCATTTTTCACAGCTGGAGTGCTTAAAATTGCGATTTCCAGATTTCCAAGTGCAACCCTTGCATCACCCCCGCTTGTCAAAATAAAGTGTTCAAGCGCATCGTCATCAAGGTTGATTTTAAGATTTCCAAAACCTCTTTCTTTGTCAGATAGTGCATTTAAAATGACTTGTTTTATATCTTCTTTTGTAAGTGGTTTAAATTCAAAAATGCGACATCTTGAAACGATCGCTCTTGTCATACTGGTATATGGAACTTCTGTTGTGCTGCCAATGAAAATGATGTATCCTTTTTCAATAGCCTCCAGCACTGCATCTGACTGAGCTTTGCTCCATCTGTGGCACTCGTCAAGCATAAGATATGTTCTTCTGCCATACATTTCAAGTTCTTTTTTTGCTTCTTCAATAATCTTTTTTGCATCTGCAACACCACTCGTTACTGCGTTGAGAATTTTAAAATTTGCATTTGCTGTGGTCGCAACAATTGATGCAAGAGTGGTCTTTCCGGTTCCTGGTGGACCATAAAAGATACAACTGCCAAGTCTGTCAATTTCAATTGCGCGCCTGAGCAGACTTCCTTTTTTGATAAGTTGAGGTTGCCCAATAAACTCATCAAGTGTCCTTGGCCTCATGCGTTCTGCAAGCGGTGCTTTATTTTTTAAATTATCGCTGAATAAATCCATGTGCATAATCCTTCTCTAACCTTTATAGTATATCATTTTTAAAAGGCTTTGTAAAATAAAATAAGATAATATATAATAAACATAATATATATTATATAATATAACAAGAAGGTTGTTATTGAACAATCAAATATAATAAGATAATTTTTATTGCATCATATCATATACCCAGCATGAAATATCCCGATATGATTTTTATTGAATAATATACACCTGTGTTTTTATTGCGTGGAAAATTTTGTGT
>JAFSVX010000025.1 GCA_017444785.1 Clostridia bacterium | reverse complement strand
CCTGAATTTACACTTAATGGCGTAGATGAAAATGGAACGACCTCAAGTGATGTGTTTGCAAGATGGGAAATTCAAAGTGGATACAAAGCGATTTACAGTCTAAATGATGGAGATGAAAAGGCATATAATAATGGTCAAGTTTTGACCATTGAGGGAGCTTATAGAATCACACTCACAGATGAATTAGGAAACCAAAACACCAAATATTTTGAAATAGATAAATCACTAGACTTTAAAATCTATGAAGAAGATATTGAGAAAACTATTGAAGAAATAAGGTACACAAATAAAAGCCTTGTAATCGTAAACTTTGAAGATTTACACATCGAGATAACCAAAGATTCTGAAAATTATCCTTACTCATTTGGAACATATTTTAATGACGAGGGTAACTATCTTGTAAGGATATATGACGACTTTGGAAACAATAAATATTTTGAATTTGAAATTGATAAAACAAGTCCCATTGCCTCTCTAATTGGAGTGGAAAATAATGGCACAACAAGTGACTTCGTTCAGGTCGTTTGGGATGAAGAAAATGTCACTTCTACCATCTCCCGTGATGGCGTCTCACAGGGAGCATATTCAAGTGGCACTGAGATAAAACTGAACGGAAAATACGAAGTCATTGTTCAAGACAGAGCTGGAAATTATGTCAAATTTAACTTCCAAATTGACAATAAAATAATGTTTGATATTAACACTTTCAAGGGTGGAATTTCAAATGGTGGCGTCAGAGTCATTGCCAAAGAAGAACTTAAAATTGATATGTACAGGAACAAAGAAAAGATAGATTATAACTTTGAGCAAATCTTATATGACGATGGATTTTATGAATTTATTCTTACAGATGAAATTGGAAATCAATTATATTTTGACTTCACAATTTTGAATACACCACTTGGAAGAATTGAGAAAAGATTAGATGAAAGTGTGGAGATAATTGAGATACAAATGAACGATGAAATTATCCCTCTTGACATACAAGACAACACACTTTATTTAGTCGATGAAGCTGAATACACAGTCACCGTTTTTGATAAATCACAAATCAAAAATTTCAGCTTCAAATTGCGTATTGACACGACTCCACCTGCCTTAGTTTTGGTGGGCGTTGAAAATGGTGGTTTTACAAAAAATGAAGTGTCAACACGAAGCCCATCTGAAACTCCAATCTACATTCAAGCATCGGCTGATGGCGAAGAATTTGAATACAATGTTGGAGATAAAATGACAAATGCTGGAAGTTATAAATTGCTAGTAAGTGACCAAGCAGGCAACCAAACAGAATATCAATTTACAATTGTTTATTCGTTCAACGGTGCCACCATTGCACTCTTTGGTGGAATGCTTGCAATAGTAGTTATTCTTATAATATTCCTCGTGAAAAATAGAAAAGGATTCTACAAAGGAAGCAAAGAAATAACTACGACAGAAGAAACAACTGAAGAAATTGAAAGTATTGAAGAAAAATAGATTTTTGAGGCGTATTCTCTTAAATCTTTAATTAAGCAGGAAAAGAGTTGCAACAAAATACGGATTTAGTGCCTAAAAGTCCCTAAATACCGGCAGTATTTTGTTACAGCAATAAAATGAGCGATACATTTTTGTTGCACCTCTAACTCCCTGCTAGAAGTGGGAAACCCACTTTAACTTGTGCAGTAATTTGCTTATAAGAACTTCAAAATTGATTGAGATAAATAACAAATTTTGGAGGATATTTTATAAATGAAAAGTTTACTTGCTGCCGTTGATTTTACACCAGTTACATCACCGGTTTTAGAAATTATTAATGCTATTTTGTGGCCAGCCATTGGGCTAGTCGGAGCAATAGGAACAATCTATTGCATCATACTTGGAGTTAAGCTTGCAAAGGCTGACGAAGCAGGATCGAGAGAGAAAGCAAAGAAAGATTTGATCGGAGCCATTATCGGTTTTGTGGTCATCTTCGTATTGATCGTAGGACTAAAAGTATTGATGCCAATTTTACAAAACTGGGTATCAACTCAGATATCATAATAAGGAAAAATTAAATGAAAAAAGTTCTCAAAATAATCGGTTTACTCTCTCTTATTTTAATTGCAATTTTTAGTTTTACAGGATGCGTTTCAGGAGTAGTTTCTGAGGAGCAATACTGTGAATTATTTGACGGTGTTGATGCACAAGACAACATGGGAAACACAACCTATTATCAGATGAGAACTCTTGTGGATAACACAGAATTTAATAGTAGTATTCAAAGCAAACCTTACTGCAAATTAGATATTTATTTAAGACAGAGTTGTCAAATTAAAGGCGTTGCATTTATTGTTAGAAGTTCTAAAAATTGCACACTGAAATTTACAACTTACATTGAAGAAGAAAATTTGTCTACAAAAACCGTAGAACTCACAAGTGGAAAAACAAGAGATGTCGCTATGTTTTTTGAACAAGCAATTGAATGTAATTACACGACTGAATTTTACATTGAAGTAGAAGAAATCAAAACAAATGAAGATGACAATTTATCACCATTTCAATTTGATAGTTTAGTCATCTTCCTGCAGGAGTAAACAATGGATTGGTTAACTAATTGGATCTTTGATTTGTTCTACGGAATACAAAAAACAATCTGCTATATTATCGATTTCATAAAAGAAATTTTCTATATGTTGGCAGGTATTGATCCCGTAGAAATAAATGGACAAAGGACTGATTTATTATCAAACTTTTTACTTTCTGACAAGGTCAAAAAATCATTTTTACTCGTCATGCTTGTAGCAGTTGCATTGCTGATTATGTTCGTAATAATTGCAATCATAAGAAGCGAATATGCAAATGGAGAAAATAAGAAAAGTAAGACTTTAATAATGGGCAAAGCATTTCAAAGTTTTATGATATTCCTTATTGTTCCATTCATCCTGATATCAGGAATTGCACTGTCAAATACAGTAGTAAAATCTGTCAATACAGCAATGAATCCATACACGCTAGAATCTGGTCAAGAAGCAACAATCGGTGGTCAGATTTTAGTGACAAGTGGATATTATGCCTACATTGGAGATCCGAGCGAACGAGAAGAAATTGAACTGAAATTTATAACTGGCGAACTCGATTACAACAATAAAGATGTGGTCGCAGAATATTACAAAATAAGAGATTTAGATTTCTTTATTGGAATAGTTGGTGGACTTGTAATTTTAGTAATGTTCGTCATGAGCTCAATAAGTTTTATACAAAGGATTTTTGACATCATCTTACTTTACATAGTGTCGCCGATAAGTGTGTCCACTATCCCAACAGACGATGGACAACGGTTTAAGCAATGGAAAGAAATGATGATAGGAAAAGTGCTGGGAGCGTATGGAATAATCCTCTCAATGAATTTATTCTTCATCATCATACCACAAGTTCAGAAAATAGCATTCTTTGGTAATGCTTTCAAAAATGGAATTGTGCAACTTCTATTCCTTATCGGTGGAGCGTTTGCTGTTACAAAAGCAAACATAGTTATAGCCAACCTCACAGGCAGTCACGCAGGTGGCAGTGAAACTCGAGAACTCATTGCAAATATGAGAACTGGCAAAAATATCACAAGAGCTGTCGGTGCAACAGCTATGGGTATTGGTGGAGCAATTCTTGGTGGCAAACACTTTATGGATCAAAATAAGTCTAGTGGATTCGCAGGTGGAATGAAAAGCACTTTCTCATCCCCCGTTAGTAAAGGTGTTGAAGCAATGGATAATCCAAGCAAGCTGTCAAGATATGCAAAGATGCCTTCAAGAATAGCAACACTTCCTATTGGCATGATGAAAGACCTTGCCAATGGTGGAATTGTTGGAATGGGCAAAAACTTTGTGCCAAGAGTTAACAATGTGATTAAAGGCGACACTTTATTTAATCATGCACAATCACTAAAAAAGCCAATAAAACCACAGGAGAAATCTGATGAGAATCATACCTAAAAACACAAAGGTCAAACTTCAATTTTATAAAGGAATTACTATTGCCGATGTTATTTTAGCAGTTATTGGACTTGGCTTTTTAGCACTAGCAGTATCAAGTAATCTACCAAATAAATTTATAATTGCAATTGTCATTCTTATGGTGTTTGCTCCATTGTTTATTCCAATAGGAGAAATAAAACTATATAATGCAATGATTTATGGATTGAAATTTGCATTCTCTAAAAAAACATTTAGAAGAAATAAACACGGAAGATCCAATATTGCTAGTGTAGTTCCATACGAGAAAATTGAGAATAATATCATAAAACAAAAAGTAAATGGTTTCACAGGAGTAATTGAAGTAAAACCTATTGAATTCAATATGTTAAGTGAATCAAAACAAAATTACTTTATTGATGGAGTGCTTTCAACAATACTGAAAAATGTTGGAATATATCAAGAAATAAACATTGTAAAACTTGAAAGACCAATAATTTTTGATAACTACATATCAAATGAATTAAACAAAATGCAGGACTTAATACTTGCAAATGAAAACAAGAATTTATCAGAAGATGAATTCAGATCAAGAGCTTTAGTTCTAGAAGATAGAATCAATATTGTTGACAGATTAAACTCAAATGAAAGAGTTTTAACAAGTGTATATTACATTGTGCTTCACGACATTGATAGACAAAGTTTACAGCAATCATTAAATCTAATAAAAAACTCACTTAACAATAATAATCTTGAAAGTAAACAGTTGAATGATAAAGAATTAGCCCTATTTATCAAATACTCATACACAAACAACTTTGATGAAAGAGATTTTGAAAAGATACAACCAAAAGATTATATAAGTTTATCCGTTCCGGATGTAGTAAGTTTCAAAGCATCAAAGGTCATACAAGACAACAAACAGTTAACGCATTTTGCAATAACGGACTATCCTTTGCAAGTCCCAAATGCATGGGCTCAAGAACTATTTGATTTGCCAAACACAAAAGTTGTTTTAAAAGCTGTCCCAGTGGACAAGCTCAAAGCCATCAAACGAATTGATGGCGCAATAAATGAATTGCTTAGTCAAAGAGATCTTGGAAAAGCAAGTTTTCAAATTGATAAAGAAACACACCTAACAAGTTTACAAAGCACACTCGTTGGACTTCAGAATGACAATGAAGCATTCTTTGATGCTACACTTGTAATAACTGCTTATGACGATGTTAAACAAACCACAAACAAACGATTTGTTAGAAGAAAATTAAGAGAAATGGGTTTCAAGTTTACAGAATTATTTGGCAGACAAATTGATGGCTATATGGCAAGTCAGGTGTGCAAAGAAAACAAACTTAACATTTCAAGAGGTCTCAACTCATCCTCTCTCGCCTCTGCTTTCCCATTTGTTAGCAATGCGATATTAGATGAGCAAGGTATTCTTATTGGAGAAAACAAACTACCAACCTTTGTTGACTTTTTCAGACGAGATGATGAACGAGTAAACTCAAATATGATCATTATTGGTAAATCAGGATCTGGTAAATCATTTGCAACTAAAACAATACTAACAGGGCTAGCAAGTGATAATTCAAAAGTATTCATACTTGATCCTGAAAACGAGTACACAAATCTAGCAAGAAATATGCACGGAACAGCAATTGATGTTTCAAGTAGTAAAGATGGAATTATAAATCCATTTCAAATTATTGATTCATTGGATGATGAAAACTCCGATGGAACAAACAACTCATTCTATGCACATCTGCAATTCTTGGAAGAGTTCTTCAGATTGATATTAGTTGGAATTAATGCAGATAGCTTGGAACTTCTAAACAAATTAATACTTGAAACATACAGGCAAAAACACATAACAGAAAAAACTGATTTAACTTCGCTAACACCAAAGGACTATCCAATCTTTCAAGACTTGGCAAACATTGTTGATGCGAAGCTTGATCAAGAAACAGATGAATACAATAAATCTTGTTTAAAAACCATATCAAATTACCTTAGCAAGTTTAGAAAAGGTGGAAGAAATTCGGCACTATGGAATGGCTACACAACATTTGCTCCACAAGAGAATTTTATATGCTTTAATTTTCAAAAATTACTAGCAAATAAAAACAATGTTTTAGCAAATGCTCAAATGCTATTAGTCCTTAAATGGCTTGATAACGAAGTCATTAGAAATAGGGATTACAACAGACTCTACAACACCAGTAGAAAAATAATAATAGCAATTGACGAAGCCCATGTGTTTATTGATGAAAAGTTCCCAATAGCACTGGACTTTATGTACAACCTTGCAAAACGAATCAGAAAATATGATGGAATGCAAATTGTCATTACTCAAAATGTTAAGGACTTTGTCGGTAGTCCTGAAATTGCGAGAAAATCATCAGCCATAATCAATGTTAGCCAATATTCACTCATCTTCTCACTTGCACCAAATGATATGAATGACTTGTGTACTCTTTATGAAAGAGCTGGACAAATAAACGAAACTGAAAGTGATAACATCGTTAATCTACCAAGAGGTTGTGCATTCTTTATCACAGGTCCTGCAAAAAGGACAAATATAAAGATTGTTGCAAGCGAACTTGTTAGAGAAATATTTGAAAATTAGGAGAAAACATGGAAGAAACTAAGACATACACGACTGTTGACGACCTAATAAAACAAGCCGAAGAACAGTTCAGACAATTTATAAAAGATGGAAAATATAAAGACATTTTGCTTTCAATGAGCAACTTGAATTGCTATTCCATCACCAACCAACTTTTGATCCTTTCACAAATGCCAACAGCAAGGTGTGTAAATGGAATGAAAGTTTGGAACTACAACCACAGAAATGTAATCAAAGGACAAAAAGCAATAAAAATCATTGCCCCTTTAAGAGAAATAAGAAAAGAAGATGTTCTCGATGAAGATGGCAATGTTGTAGAAACAAAAGAATTTGAGGTTATGGGTTATAAAGTAGCTCATGTATTTGACATTTCACAAACTGAGGGGCGTGAACTTTACGAATTTAAGTGTGATGAAAATATTGCAAAAGAGAACTTTGAAACAATCAAAGACGCACTTGTAAGCGTTCCTCGTGGCTACGATGTTAACTTTGCAAACATCGAAAACGATGGTGTTGATGGATATTGTGATTTCACTCATAAAGTGATTGTTATTCAAGATGGAATGCCACTTGAAAGAACTCTCACTACTCTTATTCACGAAATTGGTCATGCTCTTGCAGAAGAAAGAGTTAGAACAAACTTTAATGGACTGACAAAGAAAGAACAAACACAAATCAGAGAAATTGAAGCTGAAAGCATTGCTCTAGTTGTTTCAAACAAACTTGGACTTCATACTGCAGACTTTAATATGGGCTATATTACAAAATGGGCAGATGGCGACATTGACAAGTTTAAAAACAACCTTGATGTAATCAGAAGTGTAAGTTATCAAATTTTATCAAAAGTTGAGCCGGCACTTCAATCTCACCTTAGAGAGCAAGAAAAAGCACAAGTTCAAGAAAACGCAAATGAGCCTGAGGAATTAACCAAAGAACAAGAAAAAGAGCCTGAAATCGAAGAAAAAGCACCTGAAAAGCCAAAAAGAACAAGAAAAACAACAAAGAAAGCTGAGGTGGAACAATGTTAAGAATAAATGGAGAAATTACATCGTTTGTTGACAATGTAGATTTTGAAAACAAAGACGAACTTATGACAAAACTTCGCTCTTTAAGAAAAAATCCAAACTTGGCTCCAAACACAAAATATCAAGAATTTTATGACATGATCGGTGTTGCAATTCAACAAGCATTCTACACCAATCCAAATCAGCTGGTCAGATACAAAGGCTACTGTAAATCACGAGTAGAAACAGGAGCAAACAATGGAAGAAACAATAAGAGTAGTAATTAAAAAACCTTATCAACCGGCTTATGAAGATAATATTAAAAATGACCTACACACATTTTATAAAATAATAAATTGCGATTTGATTGAAATGTGTTCGCTACCAATAGACAGAGATATCTCAATGATTATTGATGATAACGGAAAAATGTTTGGCAGAGCTGGAAACTTCATTGTTCCTGAGTTCAGAGATTGTATTTTGGGAACTTGTATTTTTTCAGCAACAGATGAAAGTGGAGATAATATCAGCCTGACAGATAAACAAGTGAAAACGATAAATGATTATCTCAAAGATTATGAACTTCATAATGGCGAAGATATATATTTTCACTCACAGGAACTTATTGAAAAAGCAGTAAAGAAAATGCGTGAAAGCGAGGTTGAATTATGATAAATAATTTTAACCTAAATGAAAAATTAAAAGAAAAAACTGCAAAAATTGATGAAAAAACGCCAAAAAATGCAGAAAAAGTGGCAACAAAGACAATTTCTTGGGGAGAACTACTAATTATTTGCTGTGCTAGTGTATTCTTTTTGTTCGCATTAGTTTCAAGAGTTGTTTACGAAACTTATAGAACAGATGACACATCAAACACAGCTGTAGTCGTTGAGGGATTTACTTTCAAAAACAATGTATTGATTGGTTATAGTGGCAACGACACAATTATCAATATACCAACACATTACACAGTCAATGGCGAAGATTATGGCGTAACTCAAATTAAAGATAATTTGTTTTACAATAATTCAACCATTGAACAAGTAATAATGCCAAATCAAATTACAAGAATTGGATTATTTGTTTTTAGAGAATGTAGGAATCTAAGATCATTAACACTATCAGATAGTTTGGAATCACTTGGAGATAGTTGCTTTTGGAATTGTGTTTCACTAGAAGAAGTCCATCTCCCTGCCAACCTTAAAAAGATTGAGCCATACGCATTTTGGAATACATCAATTAAAACAATCGATATTCCTGCAAATGTAGAATCAATTGGACTTGGAGCATTTAACAGATGTTCAAAACTTGAAACGGTCTATATCAGACACGATTCAGTTGTTAGAACTTCAATGACTGAGGTTTACCAAACATTCTCTAACTGTCCAAATCTACAAACGATTTATGTTCCTGCTGAACTTGTTGAGCAATACAAAACTCACAACTTATGGTCATTATATAGCGACAAATTTCAACCAATTGGAGGTGTAAATGCCTAACTGGGTACGAGGTGTCTTGAAAGTTGATGGTAAAGATGCCGACAAAGTATTAAAAAAATATATTCATAAGAATAAATACGGAGATACGGTTTTTGATTTTAACTTAATAAAAAAGATGCCTGAAGATTTGTTAATCATATCAGGGACAACAACAGATGATTGCTTCGCTGTCTATCTGTCTACTCTCCCAAAACCTGAAAAATTTTCTGTATTAAAAACATTTTACGAAGCTTGCAGAGTTCCTGAATTTTTCAAAGAAGATAGATATCTAAAATCACAATCAGAGATTAAAAAAATAATTGATGATTGTTTAAAAAGTCATAGAGAGCCACAAGAAGATGATCCAATGTTCCCAGTATTCAAAACCAAACAAGATGTAATTAATTATGGCAAAAGAGTTTACGACAACATCATAAACTATGGAGCCAAAGATTGGTATGATTGGTGCGTTGAAAATTGGGGTACAAAATGGAATGCTTGTGAAACGATTTATGAAAAAGACACTCCAAATAAAGTGCAATTTGACACAGCATGGTCAGATGTTCGTGAACTTATAAAGGAATTATCAGCAAAGCATCCTGAAAACACTTTCTCTTACAAATATGCAGAAGAACAGCTTGGGTATTACACTGGATCCTGCACTTGTCAAAATGGAGAAATAATTTCACAGCGAGTAAATGATAATTATTCAAAGGAAGCGTACGAACAATCATTTGAACTTTGGGGTGGCGAAGAATTCTTTAGATATAATGAAGAAACAGGAACTTATGAAGATATAGAGGATGATGGCGATGCAGAACTTTGATAAGCGTGTTAAATGGGAATATTATGACAGATTTAGAGAAATAAATGACAAATACTTGCCTGATCGTGGCGAGGGTGAAAACATGGCAACACAAATAGTTACAGCCATAAATAAACTTGTTTATAAATGGTATAACGATGGCGATGTATATGATAACAGTCATTACCTTGAGGGTTGGGCTAATGACCTATCCTCTTATGCAAATTGGCTTTATAAATATATGCCTGAAAGTCAACTTATACTTGACAAAATTGACCGTGCTATTGATGATGGCGACTATGAATTTATTCTCAAAGATTTGTCAGATAAATACTTGAATAGTGAAAAACTTGTAAAGTATGAGGAGCAAGCAAAAATCGGCTCAATTTACGAATGCGATGGCAAATTCAAATTTGTTTATCGTGATGAAGATTTTGAAGATGAGGATGACAGCGATGAAGAAATGTGACATATCACGAGAAGAAATGATTAACAATTTAAAAAACAATTCAGACAAAAACTTTGAACACTATAAAATGCATAGACTATTAACATTTAGTTTGGATTCATTTGTAAAAAATGCAGGAGTTATAAACCTTTATAACCAAATGCATTTCTACATATCTGAAATGGCAAAAACATTCTCTGATGATGAACTAAAAGTCATGCATAAAAACACTGAAATCCTTGATGATTTGGTTGACTGTGCACTGGGCAAACTCCCAATGCACAACAGTCAAATCTGTTCAGGAGCAGTTGAAAAATACATTCATCAAATGCAAGAATTTGAAGAAGATGGAGGTATGGAATGAGTACACGAAGTCATATCTTGATGGAATTAGAAGATGGTCACTACAAAGGAATTTACTGTCATTTTGATGGTTATCTAACACATAATGGTGCAATTCTTCTTAACCATTATTCAAACAGAAAAAAGCTGGATGAACTGCTTAATCTTGGAGATTTGAGAAGTCTTGGATCTAAAATAAATCCAAATCCTAAAAAGCCACATGACCATGACCACAAGCAAGATGATGTTTGCTATGCTTATGGCAGAGATGGACACGAAAGCAATCAAAAGCCATTTTATGTCACAAAGGATGAGATGTTTTACAACAATGATTTTATAGATTACTTCTATGTGTTCACCTTAAAAAATGAATGGAAATATTATGATTACAATCATGTAAATGAACGAGATGTAAAACAGGATTTAAAAGAAATCTATGAAGAAAATGTTGTTGATTCAGACAATTTCAATGCAGATGAAATCAAGCAATATCAAATCTTTAAAAAGAAGCAAAAACAATCAGACGAAGAAATGTAAAAGAGATATTTGAAAGAGCGAAAACTAAACTACGAGGTATAAAATGTCAAACAAAGAAGCTCTTATTTCAGATATGGAAAACGAATATGAGGTTTTAGTTGAGGATGGCTTAAATAACTTTAATTTAAAAGCCAAATTTATGGAAGCCTTAATTCGTGAAGTAAAAGAAAACGAATACAATGAACAACAAATTGAAACTCTCTTAAATGAGAAACACATATTAAAGAAAGCGTGGGATTTATATGAGGATTATGAAATAAAAGATTTTGATTACTTAATGCCACAAACCATAGGAAGAATACTTTTTGATGCTAAATTTAAAAAAGCAAGAAAAGAGTCAGACGAGGAAATGTAATGTTAGAAAAGAACAACATTTATCTTGGCGACTGCTATGAAATGATAAAACAAATTGATGATGCAAGCATTGATTTGATTGTCATAGATCCTCCTTATCAAATTGATGGCAAACCAAAATCCGAAGAATCGCTTTCTAGAACAACAAATGAGATAACTAAATGCATTAACAGACTCAACAATGAACTAATGGACAACAATATCACGCAAGGAATCAGAGAAGAAATCTTTGATGAGTTTATGCGAATAATGAAAGTCCCCAATATCTATATTTGGTGCAACAGAAAACAAATTCCAATGTATTTAAATTATTTTGTTAACAAACAAGATTTGAACTTTGAAATATTAGTTTGGAACAAGCCGAATGTAATGCCACTTTACAATCACCAATATTTGAATGATGTTGAATATTGCCTCTACTTTAGAGGTGCCGGTGTATGCAATCCACAATCTTATGAAGATGCAAGAACAGTATTCAGAAACCCAACAAACAAGGTTGATAAATTCTTCTTCCATCACCCAACTTGCAAACCACTAAACATCATTGAAACTCTTGTAAGAAATAGTAGTAAAGAAAATGATTTGGTATTAGATTGTTTTCTTGGCTCCGGCACAACTGCAGTCGCTTGCAAAGAACTAAATAGAAATTACATTGGAATTGAGATAAATCCTAAATGGTATAAGGTTGCACTAGATAGACTTGATGGCTGTGATGCAAATGGACAAACTAGTTTTATTTTGAGGTAATCAAATGATAGAAGCAACAAATAAATTAAGAGATGAAGATTTGCAAGATATTCAAAAATTTGAAGAAAAAGTGAAAAATGAGTATAAAAAATTCAAAAATTCATTAAAAAACTTGAATTCTGAGCAAATTTTTAACAAATCTTATAAAATCTCTTTTATGAAATTATTAAAAAAATATTTACTGACAGAATTGTCTTTAAATGAAATGCGTGAGTTACAAAGTGAATATGAACTTATGGAAAAATGCTACAAAGCATTCAAAGAATACATATTCTCAACTGAATTTAGTTTTGATTTTATTTTTGAAATGAGAAATATATTGGATTTAGCACTTGAAGAAATTTAATCAAAAGGAACGATAATATGGAAAGACAAACACTTAACGAAAGAATACAAAAAGATTATGAAGATTTCAAAGCAAGGACATTGGAACTTTCAAAAGAAGAAATTTTTGATGCAGGATTTGAGATTGATTTTAAAACTTATTTCACAGAATATTTGCAAAACGATGCAAACGAATTGAGCGATAAAATAATTAATAATTTGCTTGCAATTGATGGCTCGATTTTGGATGAACTATTTATCCTTTATCTAGACAATGACACTTATTATACTTACGATGATATGTGCGAAGAAATTATCAGCTTCTATGAATATGATGACGAAGATGATGAGCAAGAGAAAACAACTGAAGATATTGAAATTGAATAAAATATAAGGACAAGATTATGGATAACAAGCAATCATTTAAAGTAAAAACATTAGATGATTACTCTCCTGTATTATTAGTCAAAGATGTTATGGAAATTCTACGAATTAGCAAACCTGTGGCTTATAAACTACTCCAAGAGGGCAAGTTGAAAAGCTGTAAGGTTGGACGAGAATATAAAATTGCGAAATGCCATTTGATAGAGTTTTTAAACACCAACTTCTTGGAGGTTAATAGTGACAGGTAGAATAACCATCAAAGACGATAAATACTACGCAATTTTAAATCTTCCGTCTATTGATAAAAAATACAAAACCAAATGGGTGCAAATTGGAGATGTAAAAGAGATAACCAAAGCAAAAGCAAACAAAGAATTGCAAAGGATTATCCAAGAATACAATATCAAATATGCAAACTTTTACTCAATAACACCTGACAAAAAACAATACATGAATATTCTCTTTACAGACTGGATTCAGGACTATGTAAATTCAAGAGAAAATTCACTAAGTGTAAATGTATTTTGGAACTATTGCAGACGAGTTGAAGAATTGCGAAAATATCCTTTATTTAAGGATAAAAAACTAATTGATATAAAAGCACAAGATTTAATTAGTTATTACAATTATAAACGAAGTCAAGGGTGTAAAGATTCAACCATTAAAAAGGTCGCAAATATAATACATCCAGCACTTAGAAATGCTTATCAATTAGACATTTTGAGCAAGGACATCACTCAACAAGTGCCAAATTTTAGAGAAAGTAAACCTCCAATAAGATACTTCGATAAACAAGAAATGGAAAAGTTTTTGCAATGCATTAAAGGACATAAGAATGAGCTGGCATTTAAACTTGCTTGTTATTATGGATTTAGACGAAGCGAAATTATTGGACTTAAATGGGATGCGATTGATTTCAACAGAAAAACAATCACAATCAAACACAAAGTTACTATTTGCAGAAGAAAGATATGGTGTGAAGATAAACTTAAAACCGAAAGCAGTTTCAGAACACTGCCACTTATACCTGAAATAGAAAAAGATTTGATCCTTAAAAAGGAGCAAATCAAACTAAATAAGCAATATTATGGTAGCAAGTATGACAACACTTACAAAGATTATATAATTGTCGATGAACTCGGCAAAATTATGTATCCTGACAATTTAACACATCAATTCCATTTGGTCTGCAGAAAATACAATCTAAAAAATATCAGGTTTCATGATCTAAGACATAGTTGTGCAAGTTTGCTTTTATCTACCGGAATACACATGAAGCAAATACAAGAATGGCTTGGTCATGCTGACTTCAGCACTACTGCAAATATTTATTCCCACCTTGACTTTTCTAGCAAGATTGAAAGTGCTCAAAATATCGCCAACGCACTCAATGGTGTTTATGCAGATAAGAACGAGCGAGAACTTGCAGAAAACAGTGAAAATAACTTCGTTAAATCTGAGCATGATCCTTATAAAAACAAGCGAGAAATAACGGAAGATTTTACATCAAAAGTTGTTCCAACAATGCCAAAGGAAGAAGCAAAAGAAAGCACCTTTGATGCCGACTTTGAGGAATATCAAGCATTCTTAAGATGGCGTGAGAAAATGAAGAACAAATTAGATGAAGAAATGTAAAAATAAAATTCGTAGGAAATTCGTAGGAAAAAGTGCGATTTAACAAAAATCAGGGAAAAAGAAAAAGTGCTGAAATGCCCATAAAATCGGGCTTTTCGGCACTTTTTATATCCCATAAAAAAGAGAAATCGTCAGTCCCTTAGGAGGCGATCGCTCTATCCAGCTGAGCTATATCCACATATTAAGATCTTTATTGGCGTTGGGTGAACTTTTGGTGAACTTTGGTTTTGTGTGAGTTTGGATTACTTGCAAATTGTCAGTATTTTAGGGGTGTTTAGAGGTTTTAATTTTGTCCAAGTCGATACTTAGGAGGGAGGTGCTCTATCCAGCTGAGCTACTGAGACATATTGTCATTTGGTGCAAATTTTAGCACGAAATGTATTGAAATGCAATATTTTGCAGGTAATGTAAAATTGGAACAATGTACAGATTTGGTAACACTTTTTTGTTTTGCTAAATTTTCAAAACCGCTAAAATGCCGATAAATACAGCACTTTACGGGGTTTCTCACTTTGGTCGGGTTAGGTCTTAGGAGGCGATTGCGTTATACAATTACGCCAACCCTGCATGGCGTCAAATTCCTTCTTGCTTACATATTATGTCATGCGTTAGGAAACGAGTAAATAATAACACATTGCTTCATTTTTGTCAATCGTTAGTCTTTTTTATTATTCTAAATATTTTAATATTTTTTCAGAAAACTGAAAAGAGATGCTTGCATCTTTATTTTATCATTTTATTATTTTATTATTTTAAATTATCTTAAAATTATTTCAATTTGAATTGCTAAAAATTCTTTTAGTGATTATATCTAGTCATATAATTTTAATATAGCATATATATAATATTGTTTACAACTCTACATTTTGTTATTATTCTATTATTATTTCATTAAAAATTTTACACAAAATTTTATTAAATATTGACTAAAATTAAAATCAGTTTAAAAACAAATTAAAATCGCTTCGGAAACAAATTAAAATCATTTACAAAATTATTTATTTCAAAAATTCGACAAAATGTAAAATTTCTATCAAATTAAACAACTATTTACTGTTTTTGCTTTTTACCATTTTTGACCAAATATTTTTTACAACTTTTTTAAGTTTGTGCAACTTGTACAAATTAAAAATTTTTTTATTTTTTTTGAAAAATTGTTTGACAAATGATTTTTGAAGGTATATATTAAAAACACAATCTGTTGGGGTAGTAGTGAAAAATCAACCACAATATATTGTATTCAAATCAAAATACTAAGGAGACCAACTATGATCAAATCTATTATTAAAAGAGACGGAAGAATTGTTGATTACGACATTTCAAAGATTGAAAATGCCATAACAAAAGCTATGCTCAGCCTTGGCTATGGTGAGATTAAAGATGTCAAGAAAATGGCAAAAATCACAGAACTTTATTTGACAGAAAAGTTCACAGACAAAATCCCAAGTGTGGAAGATGTCCAAGACACTGTTGAAAGCGTTTTGATGAAAAACGGCTATGAAGATGTTGCAAAAGCATACATTTTGTATCGCCGCGACCATGAGAAACTCAGAAATATCAAAGGCACACTTTTCGACTATAAGGATACTGTTGAAAAATACCTTAAGATTGCTGACTGGCGTGTTAAAGAGAACTCTACTGTAACCTACTCTGTCGGTGGACTTATTCTTTCCAACTCTGGCGCAATAACTGCAAACTATTGGCTGAATGATGTTTATGACACTGAGATTGGCCAAGCTCACAAGAACGCAGACATTCACATTCACGATTTAAGCATGCTTACCGGATATTGTGCCGGCTGGTCCCTTAAACAACTTATACAAGAAGGCCTTGGTGGTGTTCCTGGAAAAATTACAAGTTCTCCAGCATCTCACCTTTCAACCCTTTGCAACCAAATGGTAAACTTCCTTGGTATCATGCAAAATGAATGGGCAGGAGCTCAAGCTTTCTCTTCATTTGATACCTACCTTGCTCCATTTGTAAAGAAAGATAACCTTTCTTATAAAGAGGTTAAACAGTGTATTCAATCATTTGTTTATGGTGTCAATACTCCATCACGTTGGGGAACTCAAGCGCCATTCACAAACATCACTCTTGACTGGGTAGTTCCTGCCGACCTTGCAGAACTTAACTGTATAGTTGGCGGAAAAGAGCAAGACTTTAAATATAAAGATTGCGAAAAAGAGATGGCTATGGTCAACAAAGCCTTCATCGAAATCATGATTGAAGGTGATGCTAACGGCCGTGGATTCCAATACCCTATCCCAACATATTCAATCACAAGAAATTTTGACTGGTCTGAAACCGAGAACAACAAATTATTGTTCGAAATGACCACAAAATATGGAACGCCATACTTTTCAAACTATATTAACTCTGACATGGAGCCAAGTGATGTTCGAAGCATGTGTTGCAGACTTCGTCTTGACCTTCGTGAGCTCCGTAAAAAATCTGGTGGTTTCTTCGGCTCAGGCGAAAGCACCGGTAGTGTGGGTGTTGTAACAATCAACATGCCAAGAATTGCATATCTTTCACAAACTGAAGATGAATTCTTTGACAGACTTACAAAGATGATGGACATTTCTGCAAGAAGCCTTAAAGTTAAGCGTGAGACCATCACAAAACTTCTTGAAGCTGGACTTTATCCATACACAAAGAGATATCTTGGAACATTCAACAACCACTTCTCTACTATTGGTCTTGTTGGTATGAACGAGGCTTGTCTTAACGCAAAATGGATCCAAAAAGACATGACAAACAAAGAAGCTCAAGAGTTCACAAAGAAAGTTCTTAACTTTATGAGAAACAAACTTTCTGACTATCAAGAGATGTATGGTGACCTTTACAACCTTGAAGCAACCCCTGCAGAGTCAACATCTTATCGCCTTGCAAAACACGACAAGAAACGCTATCCAGACATCATCACAGCATCAACCAACGACACTCCATTCTATACAAACTCAAGCCACCTTCCAGTTGGCTATACTGATGATATATTTAAAGCTCTTGACATTCAGGACGAGTTGCAAACACTTTACACATCAGGAACAGTTTTCCATGCATTCCTTGGACAAAAACTTGATGACTGGAAAGTTACAATGAACCTTGTAAGAAAAATTGCTGAGAACTACCGTCTTCCATACTATACAATGAGCCCAACATACTCAATCTGCACAACTCACGGCTATATTGAGGGTGAAAAATATATCTGCCCAGACTGCGGAAAGACAACCGAGGTTTACAGCAGAATCACTGGATACTATCGTCCAATCGCAAACTGGAACGACGGTAAAACACAAGAGTTTAAGCAACGAAAAGAATATGACATTGCAAACTCTCACCTCACTCACTCTGGTTGCGCGTGCCACTCAAACACCGACCTTGAAGAGACAGATGTGAATGTTGATCGTCCAATTCTTTTCACAACAAAGACTTGCCCAAATTGTAAGATGGCAAAAATGCTTCTTTCAAAAGCAGGCATTGATGTTGAAATCATTGACGCAAACGAAAACGCTGATCTTACAAAGAAATATGGCGTTGTCAAAGCACCAACAATGTTCGTTAATGTTAATGGTGAGAAAATGAAACTTGAAAACGTTTCAGACATCAAAAAATTCGTTGAAGCAAAATAGGAGCAAATATGTTTGACGTAATTATCATAGGGGGCGGAATGGCAGGAATGACATCTGCCCTCTACTGTTTAAGAAATAATAAATCAGTTTTAGTTATTGAAAAAGAGGCAGTCGGCGGACAAATAGCCAAGTCTCCAAAAGTGGAGAACTATCCAACAATCAAGCAAATTTCAGGCACCGAGCTTGCCGATCAACTTTTCGATCAGATAATGGCACTTGGCGTAGAGTTTGAACTTGACGAAGTCAAGTCAGTAACAAAACAAAACAACATTTTCAAAGTGACCTGCGATTATAACACTTTTGAGGGAAAATCTGTTATTGTTGCCACAGGAAGCAAACCAAGAATGCTTGGCATTGAAAATGAAGAGAAATTACTTGGCAAAGGCGTTTATTATTGTGCAATCTGTGATGGCCCATTTTTCGCCGGCCAAGAGGTTGTTTTGATTGGTGACGCCAACAGCGCTATGCAATATGCACTTATGCTTTCAGGATACTGCACAAAAGTTCATATGATTGCACTTTTTGATCATCTCTTTGGTGAAAAGAGTTTACAAGATGCAGTGAAAAAGACTGAAAACATAAACATTCGTTTCAACATGGAAGCAATCAAATTTGTGGGTGAAGATAAACTGGACAGTGTGCTTTTCAGGGATAAAAACACCGGCGAAGAGGTGGTTTATAAAACAAATGCAGTATTTGTTGCAATTGGTCAAGTTCCTGACAATAAAGCATTTTCTGAGCTTGCCGATCTTGACAAGGCTGGCTATCTAATCTCTGACGAAAAATGCACAACAAAAACTGACGGATTGTTTGTTGCTGGCGATTGCAGGGTTAAACAAGTTCGCCAAGTGACAACAGCAATTGCAGACGGAGCCGTAGCTGCGGTGGCCGCTTGCAGATATATTGACAGCATGGAGAAATAAAAATGCAAATACTTGGAATTGAAAAAGTTTCAATGGTGGACTATCCAAACAAGATTGCCACAACCGTATTTACCGGCGGTTGTAATTTCCGTTGTCCATTTTGCCACAACTCTGGCATAGTCAAACAGGAATATAATGTGCTTGATATCGATGAGTTTTTTGCCTATCTTGAAAGCAGAAAAAAACTTATTGATGCGGTTGTTGTCAGCGGTGGCGAGCCAACCCTTCAGAGCGACCTTGAAGAGTTTATTGCAAAGATAAAATCGCTTGGATACCTTGTCAAGCTTGATACAAATGGCTCCAACCCATTCATGCTTAAACGCCTTCTTGAAAGTGGAAATGTGGACTATATCGCAATGGACATCAAAAACAATTTTGAGGACTATGGCAAGATCACTGGAATAAAAGATATCAATATTGAAAACATCAAAAAATCACTAGATATTTTGCACAAGCACAATGTTCCTTATGAACTTCGCACAACCATAGTCAATGAATTTCATAAAGAAGAAAATATGGAAAAGCTCGCAAAAGACCTTGCTGGTGAACATGTTTTGTATCTTCAAAAGTTTGTTGACACCGACACCTGTTTCGAGCATGGCCTTACCGAAGTTGACAAGATGACCGCAGTTTACTTCGCCGGCATACTCAGTAAAACAATAGACAATGTCCTTTTAAGAGGTTATTAATAATTTAAATTTAATACATTTTAAAGTCTGCAAATGCTTGCAGACTTTTTTGTTTTTGAAATTTATTCTTTATTAATGCAAAAAAGAAAATATTGTGATATAATATATGTGTTGGAGGCAACTATGCACATATCATCAAAAGGGCGCTATGCTGTTAGAATTTTAACAGATTTAGCAACATCAAAAAGCGAATATACCAGTATTACTGAAATGGCTGAAAGACAAAATATTTCAGTGAAATATCTTGAAAAAATTATGAATATTTTGGTCAAAGGTAAGCTTGTTGAAAGTTTGAAAGGCTCAAATGGCGGCTATAAGCTGACAAGACAACCAAAAGACTATTCTGTTTACGATATTCTTTTGCTGACTGGCGACACACCAACCCTTGCACCCTGCCAAAATTCATCACAAAAATGTGTGATGAAAGATAAATGCACAAGTATTGGCTATTGGGATACTCTGCAAAAGATGATTATTGACAATCTTAAAAAAATTACTATTCAAAATATTATTGATAAAACTTATTAAAAGGTGTTGACATAAACACCTTTATTTATTATAATTATATCATACCGTTTTAGTAGGATATAGAATGTTTATTATTTTGTTTGCGGTTATTACTATAATGTTGATATGATTTAATAATTTAAGGAGTTTTTATGATATATCTTGACAATGCGGGAACAACTCTCGTTTCTGAAAAAGTAAAAAATGCAATGCTTCCCTATTTTGATGAAATCTATGGCAATGCAAGCTCTCTTCACACTGCCGGTCAAATTGCAAAAGAAAAATTGGAGAGCGCTCGCGAAGCTGTTGCAAGGTGTATTGGAGCAGAGCCTAAAGAAATATACTTCACATCTGGCGGATCTGAAAGTGACAACTGGGCAATTGAAAGCGCTTGCAAATATGGTTTAATCAAAGGCAAAAAACATATTATAACTTCCGCCTTTGAACATCACGCAATCCTTAACACACTCAAAGAAAAAGAAAAGCAAGGTTTTGAAGTGACCTATCTTCCCGTTTATGAAAATGGTATTATAAAAGTTAAAGATTTGGAAAATGCAATTCGTGAAGACACATGTCTTGTCACAATAATGTATGCCAACAATGAGATCGGAACAATTCAGCCAATAAAAGAAATTGGTGAAATTTGCAAAAATGCACACATTCCATTTCATACAGACGCTGTTCAAGCCGCCAGCCATGTTTCAATCAATGTGAAAGATCAAAACATTGACATGATGTCCATTTCTGGTCACAAATTCCATGCTCCCAAAGGGGTTGGAGTACTTTACTGCAATAAGTCTACCCCATTGTTTTCTTTTATAAATGGTGGTGGACAAGAAAGAAACAAACGTGCAGGAACAGAAAATCTTGCAGGAATCATTGGTCTTTCAGTTGCACTTGAAGATGCAGTTAATGAAATGAAATGGGTCGCAGAAAAAGAGAGTAAACTTCGCGATAAATTGTTCACTAATCTTTCAAAAATTCCGCACTCAAAAATTAACGGAGATGTTATAAATCGACTTCCAAACAATTTTAACATGAGCTTTGAAGGTATCGAGGGTGAAAGCTTACTGCTTCTTCTTGATGACAAAGGAATTTGCGCATCAAGTGGATCTGCATGCACAAGCGGATCACTTGATCCAAGCCATGTTTTACTTGCAATAGGCCTTCCACACGAAATTGCACACGGAAGCCTGCGTCTTACCCTTTCAAAATATACAACCGAAAAAGAAATAGATGAGACAATAAAAGCAGTGCCAGAAGTTGTTGAATATTTACGAAGCATCAGCCCGGTTTGGGACAAACTTAAAAAAGGAGAAATCAAACATGTTATATAGTGAAAAAGTTATGGACCATTTCAGAAATCCAAGAAATGTTGGCGAAATACCTGATGCAGATGGTATTGGCGAAGTTGGAAACGCAAAATGTGGCGACATAATGAGAATGTATATAAAGGTCAGTGATAATATTATAACTGATGTCAAATTTATGACTTTTGGTTGTGGAAGTGCCATTGCAACAAGCTCTATTGCGACCGAGATGATCAAAGGTAAATCTATTGATGATGCTCTTGATTTAACAAATAAGGCTGTGGTTGAAGCCCTTGGCGGACTCCCTGCACACAAAATTCACTGCTCTGTGCTTGCAGAAGAAGCGGTCAAGGCGGCGGTCAAAGATTATTATGATAAAAACCACATAACTTATGACTGCTCAAAATATTCAGTAGGCACTTGTCCTTGCATTCATGAACATGACAACATTGAACAATAAGAAAAGAAAGAAAAAAATAAAAACAAATTATAAAATAATCTTTTCAAAGCCCACAGATTTTCCTGTGGGCTTTTCTTGCTTCATTCTTTTCCTATAATATTCATTAAAAAATCTTATGAAAATTTCATTAAAAACAATGATTAACAGGTGAATTGTTATCAAACTCTCAACTTTGTAAAATTTATATAATTTCAGAAAATTTTGTCAAAAAGTTGACAAGGATTTGCTTATAATTTTAAACTATTTAAAAAGGAGCAAATTTATGGCAGGTTTCGACAATGCAAAATATATCAAACTTCAAACAGAGGAAATAACCAAAAGAATCAACAATTTTTCCAACAAACTTTATACGGAATTTGGCGGAAAACTTTTTGATGACCTTCACGCAGCAAGAGTTCTTCCTGGCTATGACGCAGGCGTCAAAATCAAGATTTTAAAGAAACTTAAAGATATGTCCGAGATAATCTTTGTTATCAGTGCAAAACACATTGAGAAACACAAAGTAAGGGCAGATTTTTCAATCACATATGATGCAGAGGTTCTGCGTCAAATTGACAACCTTCGTGCAGAAGGACTTTATGTCAGCAGTATTGTAATCACTCTTTTCACCGGCCAACAAGGTGCTGTTGAGTTCGCTGAAAAGCTTAAAGCCCGTGGAGAGAAAGTTTATTTCCATGCACCAACCCCTGGCTATCCAAATGATGTTGAAACCATTGTCAGCGACAAAGGCTATGGCGCAAATCCATATATTGAAACAAAAAAACCTCTTGTGGTCATCACTGCGCCAGGACCTGGAAGTGGAAAACTTGGAACATGTTTAAGTCAACTTTATCACGAATATAAACGAGGCATTAAGGCTGGCTATGCAAAATTTGAGACCTTCCCGGTTTGGAATTTGGAACTTAAACACCCTGTAAACATTGCCTATGAGGCCGCAACTGCAGACCTTGGCGATATCAACATGATCGACAGCTTCCACCTTGCAGCATATAACAAAATTGCAATCAACTATAACCGCGATCTTGAATGTTTCCCTGTTGTACAAAATATTTTAACAAAGATCACCGGAAACCCAAAACTTTATCAATCCCCTACTGATATGGGCGTCAACATGGTTGGATTTTGCATAAGTGATGACAAAAAAGTTCGTCACGCTGCACAAATGGAAGTTATCCGAAGATATCAAAAATCCCTTGTGGATAAAATCACAGCCGGCGGAAGCAAAGAGGCTCCAAAACGCATAGAGCTTCTTATGAGCCAAATGAATATAAGCCTTGCCGACAGGCCAGTTGTTGAAAAAGTCCGTGAGTATGCAAACCAATTTGACATGCCAATTTGTGGCATAGATCTGAAGAAAAAAGTTGTCTATGGAAAGAGTAAAGACTTGCTTTCAGCAAGCGCAGCAGTTGTTTTGAACGCACTTAAAGAGATTTCCAAGATTGACGACAAATTCGAGCTTCTCTCCGAACAATTCTTAAAGCCTGTTTGCGCCCTTAAAAAAGATGTGCTTGACGTTCGCAAAGGTCAACTTAACATTAAAGAAGCATTGATGGTGCTTTCAATTTCAAGTGTTATCAACCCGCTTGCAAAAGACGCACTTGCAAACATAGGTAAACTGAAAGGTCTTGAGGCGCACTCTTCTTGCATACTTGACAAAGAGGAAGAGCAAACTCTTAAAAAACTTGGCCTTTTCATCACAACCGAGCCAATCTTCTCAAGCACTAACCTTTATCAGTCATAAAAATAAAACATAGGAAAACAAATGAAATAATCAAATTTATAAATATAAAAAGAGTAAAAAACAAAATAAAAAGGCAGAATTTTCTGCCTTTTATTTTTTATAAAAGTAATATAAAATACCAATAAAAAACTCCGTCTCGAAAGATGGAGTTTTTCATTTACTAGTGATCCCAAACTGCATAGAGCGTCAAGTTGCTGTTGACTGTCACTTTCTTCAACGCTGTTGAGCTGTTGCTTGCCTTTGATGTTGACCAACCTTTCGTGCTGTAAGTATAGTTAATACCATATCTTACCTTGATTGTTGCGCTGTAACTTGAAAGGTTCATTTCAGTTCCGGCAGCAACATACTGTGTTGCAGGTGCCGTTGGAGATGTCTTAATTGTTCCATTAGTGAGCCACCAAGAAGGCTTATACCAAGACACATCAAACTGGACTTTATAATAGGTTGTAACACTGTAAGAAGCGCTTATTGTAAGGTTCTTGTTTGGCATGGTTGTAGCGCTGTTGTTCCAACCGGTATAAGTATAAATCTTATACGATCCATCACTGTTATTTATTCTGTATGATGTAGTTGAAATTGTTGGATAAGATATGCTTGATCCCACCAAAACTTGAGTTGATGACAATTGCCTTGTGATTTGGCCATTTGAAGAATTGATATCATAGAACGTCAATGTATAATATGTCAAATAGGTTGCCCTTATAACAACATCACTTGTTGGCATTGTTGAAATTGTAGTATCCCAACCATTGAATACGAAGCGCCCAGCCTCTCCACCTATCGTAAGGTTATACTCAGTTGCAGCAAGTGTTGGATAAGAAATTACATCACCCGCAAACAATCTTGTTGAAACAAGGCTGTTTGTGATTTGACCTGTTGAGGTGTTGATGTCATAGATATCCAACGTATAGTAAGCTTTTCTTGAAACCTCTTCATAGATCGCATAGATATCAACATCATGGCTTGGCATCTGCGTCAAACTCTCACTGTAAGAGATGAAATTGCGGATAACTTGATATGCCCTGCCGTCCACGATTTCCTCGGTCTCAACAACCGCAGGAAGCACTGGCAATTCAACCGTCTGACCATTTATCTTTGTCTCGCAAAGGATAACGCTGTTATCATAGTTATAAACGGTCAATGTGCTGATATAAACACGTCTTGAAACATCTTCCTCATAGTCCGCCGTTGCAACAACATCTCTGTTAAAGTCATATTCAGAAATAATGTTGTTGTTCTGATCTTTATAGCCCACAAAGTCAAAGTAGTATCTGACATTTGCCTCTTCAACAAGCTTTGTTTCGTGTGTTGGCAGAACATAAGTTTCATGATCGTTCAACTCTTTTATTGTTTGATTGATGCCAAGCATTTCATTGACGATATGGATTGTATGATATTCTCTTACAAACTCGTCAAACACTGCTGTAAATTGAACATCACTTGCAAGCGTATAAGCTGTTCCACCTGCAAGTACTTGATCATCACCACTCCAACCAAGGAATGTGTATTCAATTCTTAATATGCCGTCATCATAGGTTGACTTGGTGATATTTGGAAGGGTTATCACTGTGCCTTCAAGCTGTTTATTGCTTGAAACCGGAGTTCCACCATTGCTGTCAAATATTGCAGTGCGATAATATACAACATCTTCTTGCCACAAGCCTTCTATTGTCTTATTATCGTCAAGATTGACTGTGATGTTCTTTCCAACATTCACTCCACCAAGCGACCAGCCAAGGAATGTGTATGTCTTTCTTGTTATTCCATCATCAATCACATAATCACTAAGTGCAGGAAGATTCACGCTTGTATATTGAAGCTGTTTATATGTCTGATCTGCCGAGCCATTATTATTTATGACAGTCAATGTCTTATAGTATTGAACTGTCGCAACCTCCCAGTGTGCTGTAAGCGTCATGTTGTTTGCTGGGAAGTAAGTAAGCGTGCACTTATTTCCGTCCGCGTCAAACCAACCAAGGAAGTTATAAGTTGTTCTTGTAACACCATTGTCCACAATTTTTGTTGGTGTTGGAAGTGTCATATTTGCACCAAGATTTCCACTCAAACTTGAAACACCTGTTCCGCCGTCTTTATTCAATGTGATTGTGATTGTCTTTTTGTTTGTTTGACTGAATGAGCCACTGCCCTCTTTTGCATACTCGCCATATGGATTGTAAGCATAGCTATTGATAAAGCTGTTTGCAGCAGAGATATTAACTGTCTGACCAATGTTTTTCAGATAAAGCTTATTGCTGCTGTCAGTTTTAAGTGACAACAAGTTGTCAAGCATCTTCATATCAATATCCATAGCATACAGATAATCTTTATAACCGGTTGATGCGTTGTTTGTTGTTGTCAGGGTTATGCTGAGCTCACCAATGTCGTCATTGTGTGCAATCTTCTGCAAGTTGAGTTTGATATAGTGGCTGTTGCCTGACTTAGAGTAACTTAAAATGATATTTGAATAATCGTCATTTCCGTTATAGTTCATTGAAACATCAATAGCTTCGTCAATCTTTTCTTGAATTGATGATGTAAAACCAAGGAGCCAGTTGAGATAGTATTTGATGTTATCAATCAAGTAACCAGGTGTTACACGAGTGATACGTTCATAAGAATCATAAGTGACCAGCAAATACCTATACGAATCATCATATGTCTTAAGGTAAAGCTCGCCATCTTTATAATAAATTGTCATCTCTCTGTAACGTTTATTGAGAAGTGTTCCACCTCTTTCATTAGTGTTGACGTCATTGACCAACACAATCATTGGATAATTTGAAAGAGTTACCACCACTGTTGGTTTTTTGTTCTCATCAAGTTTGATCTTTGCATCAACATCAATCTTAGCTGCATCAATGCTTGACACTGAAAGCATAACTTTTCCTTCGATGAAGTAGTCATTAAGTTGAGAAGTATTAAGGAATGCCTTGATTAAGTCTACACTGTTTGAAAGGTCAATATATGATGAAGCAGCACTGTTTGAAATACCTTTTTCAAATCTGATTGCAACATTTATAAAGTTGTTATTTTCAGCTGATGTATAGATGTTGTTGACCTCAAGTTTTGATAATTTATTATTCGCTGTTGTGATCTTGAATTCAACATCTTTACCGGTCGAGCTTCCAAACAGTTCACTGTCAATGACAATTGTGAATACACCATTTTTAAGTGTTATACTCTTTAAGTAATTAAGCATAGTGAATGGATTTCCAAGGTCAATTGCAGGAATTGCTGCTTGCAAGTTGTCGGTATTGATATCGCTTGTGTCAGCAACCTCGCCAATAATGCTTGCAAGGTTTGGATCCATTCCCAGAATTTCAAGAGCCATAGAAAGCACTTGAGAAAGGCTGTTTCTTGAGATACTGAGTTTCATGCCATAGTAGTCTGCATAGAACTTATCATCTTGATAGCCAACGTCAAGGTATTGCTCGCTGAGTTTGTTGTTTTCATAGAACTTGGCATTTGCAATAAATGCAAGGTCATCTGAATTCAAGGTGTTCATTATTGCCGAAATAGTGTCAGTTATAACCGTATACGAAACATACTTACCGGCGTCAATATTGTCAAGGACAATGTCATCAAAGTCAACAATCGTGATATCTGCAAAATATTGATACTTATTGTCTGTCTCTTTATTGTATCCAATTGTTACGCGGTTTACAATGTCGTCATAGTATGCACCAATATCAAGGCCAAGTTTAAGAGATGCTTTAAGTTGACCATCAGTAAACACTGCTTTTTCAATGATATCTAAATCGAAGTTTGCAAGGATGTTAAGGATTTCATCCAAATTAAAGTCAAGTGAAGTTTCCCCTCTGATCACGCTTCTGATATTATTAAGATCAAGTTTTTCTTCCATACCAAGAAGGTTTCTGATTTCTTCAAGGATATCAATACCAAATGTTTCTTGAACCCAATCAAACAATGCTTCATGCTCTTCAAATGTAGCCTTGATTTGAAGCCTGTTATCTGCGTCGTTACTTACTCCACCAAGGTCGACATAGAACACGCCGTCAACATAATATATATTGATATTAAGACCATTGAAGGTTGTTGTGAAAAATGCTGTCAATTTTTTGTCTGCAATCTTCACACCATAGTTTGCAATAATATGGTTTACATTTCCATTGAACTTAAAGTCAAACTCGACAACTCCACTCACTGATCCATTTTTGATGGTTTCATAGGTTATCTCGGCCAAATCTGCAAGAGATTTAATATCAAGATATGGCAATTTCTCTTCTTCGCTGAGTGCGTCAATCATTGCCGCTGTCTGATCAAGAGTCATCTTCAGATCAATGTATTTTTCACCGAGTTTTAACTTATCAACTTGAATATATGTCAGGTAGCTATCAGAAATATGAATCACAACATCAAGTCTGATATCAAGACCAATGCATGCAAGATCGACTGAAAGCATGATTTTGTCGCTGTCAATTTTAACATTTTCAAGAATTTGAGAAAGTGTCAAATCAATGTCGATATCAATATCATTTTTGATCTCTTCAACTTTATCATCAAACCCATCACCAAAGTCATATCCCTCAAAAGCTTTTGATATTGCCTCACCACCAAGAACATTCAAAATTCTTGTGATAAGGTCATCATACTCATCAGTATCCATGTCTGCAAGACCAAGAATTTTGTGAAGAGTATAAAGCACTTTGTCAGAGTCAATTCTTATCTTAAATCCATTAAGATCCGCAAAGATGTTTGAATTTTCCAACTTGCCTTTAAGATTAAAGTTATTTTCTTTATATCTTAAAACAAAGTCTGCAAGTGCCATCAAATTATCTTCGGTCTTATTTTTGTTGATTGTCCCAACAAATCCAAGATCACTTTGATAATTACCGCTTACAAGGTCATACAAAGCAAAGTCAACCGTTGCATTTATAACATCAGCATTTTCAAGACCAAGGATATTCTCAATAAGTTCAAAGACATCAAGGTATTTTCCTTCATCAACTGAAACGGTATCGACAGGACTTCTGTCAAGCGTAACCTTGACTGAGCCTTTGATATCATCGTCAAGTTCAAGATTATGGATCTCGATGCCACAAATATTGCTGCTGTCAAGTGAAATTGTAATAATCAAATCTTCACATGTATCAACATATACTTTATCGACAATCAATTTGATTTCAGATGAATCAATCTTCATAAGTTTTATTGCATTGATGTCGCTTTCAGTAAAGTTTGCAATCAAATCTTTTATTGTATCAACAAGTTTCATTGACATTAAATTATCAAGTAATTCTTCAACATCAACACTTTCAAATGAAACATTGCTTGAAATCAATGCAATTATTTTTTCGATATTTTCTTTACTTACCTTAACAAAGATATCTTTGAATTTGATGTACGCCTCATCATTATAATATGAAAGCGCAAGATCTATGTTATTTCCCTTATAGTTCACAAGTCCTGCAAGGTTATAATAATTCGTATCAAGATTGAATGCGCCCTCAAGACTTGCGCCATATTCGTTGCCGGCATATTCAACATCTGCATCAAGGGTAACACTCGCCTGTCTTAAATCTTTCAAAGCAAAGAGGTCATCAATCATGCCAAAGATATCAAGGTATCTGTTTTCATCAACAGAAATGGTTTCAACCGGGCTTCTGTCAAGTGTAACCTTGACTGAACCTTTGATATCATCATCAAGCTCGAGGTTGTTGATTTCAATAGCTGAAATATTACTGTTGTTAAAACTAATTGAGATATATAAATCATCAGCTGTGTTAAGCATTGTTTTATCGAGGATAAGCAAAATCTTTGAAGAGTCAATTTGAATATCTTTAATAAGTTTTATATCTTCTTCAGAAATATTCTCAAAGATTGATTGAATTGTTGTTATCAATCTCATAGAAAGCACGCTTTCAACAATCGCATCAGTGTCAACGCTGTCTATTGAAATATTTTGAGACAACATTGCAATTATTTTTTCGATGTTTTCTTTACTTACCTTAACAAAAATATCTTGGAATTTGATGTATGCCTCATCATTATAATATGAGAGCGCAAGATCTATGTTATTTCCCTTATAATTCACAAATCCTACAATGTTATAATAATTCGTATCAAGATTGAATGCGCCCTCAAGACTTGCGCCATATTCGTTGCCAGCATATTCAACATCTGCATCAAGGGTAATGCTTGCCTCGCGTAAGTCTTTCAAGGCAAAGAGGTCATCAATCATACCAAAGACATCAAGGTATTTATTTTCATCAACAGAAATGGTTTCAACCGGGCTTCTGTCAAGTGTAACTTTGACTGAGCCTTTGATCTCGTCATCAAGTTCAAGATTGTTTATCTCAAGGCCGGCAAGTTTTCCATTTGTAAACTGAATTCTCAGTTCAAAGTCTTTTTCTGTGTCAAGAATTGATTTGTCCACAACCATAACAAACTCTTGAGAGTTGATTGCAAGCTGTTTAAGGTTTTCAATATCCTCGTATTTAAAGTTTTCAATTACCGCTTCAATTGTCCTAAATAATTTCAGTGAGAATACTTTTTCAAGAATCTCCGTTTTATCAATCGGATCAATAGTAACATTTTGTGAGATCAATGCGATAATCTTATCAATATTTTCTTTATTGGCTTTCACGAAAATATCATTAAATTTGATGTACGCCTCATCATTATAATATGAAAGCGCAAGATCTATGTTATTTCCCTTATAATTCACAAGACCTGCAAGGTTATAATAATTTGTATCAAGATTAAATGAACCTGCAATGTTTGCGCCATATTCGTTGCCGGCATATTCAACATCTGCATCAAGGGTAATGCTTGCCTCGCGTAAGTCTTTCAATGCAAAGAGGTCATCAATCATGCCAAAGATATCAAGGTATTTTTCTTCTTCAACTTTTTCAGTCTTGACTTTATTTCTGTAAAGCGCTATTTTAAATGAAATATTTATATCTTCAGTAAGTTGTAAATTGATAATTTCAACATCTTTCACAGCATTATTGTTAAGATTGATAATCAAGAATACGTCTTTTTCAAGCCCAACAACATCACCGTTTACCGTAATTTTAACACAATTATTATTGATGACTACATTTCTTACTGCATTAAGACTGTTTATTGAAAGGTTGTCAGCAAAAGCCCTAAATTTCTCAATAATATGAAGCTGGCTTAAGTTTTGCGCAAGTTCATCAGTATCAATTTGTCCAAAATCAAAATATCCTTTAAGCAAAGCGGCTATTTTTTCAATATCTGTCCTATTTACCTTGACATAGATATCGTCAACATTTACGAACAACTCATCGTCATAATATCTTATATCAAAATTTCTGCGTTCGTTATCAATTGTCAGTCTGCCGTTTAAATCAACATATTTATTTGTATTGTTATAGGCAAACTTAAAGTAAGTTCCAATTGCTTTTTCTTGATAATTGACTTTGACATCAGTATAGTAAGTCGCCTCATCAAGTTTTGCAATGTTAAACACATCATCATAGACTGCGAATATATCAAAATATTTCGTATCATCAAAATTCTCTTCTTCAAACTCATTTGAATTGACTTTGATTTCGATATCGCCAAAATACTTTCCAGCAAAATCAAAGTCCTCAATCTTGACAACTGAAATCATATTGTTTTCAATTGAAATGGTTGCAACGCCTCTTGCATCAATATCAAACTTAGAAAGATCAAGAGAAATCACAATTTTATCTGCGCTGATTTCAATTTTTCTCAAACTATCAAGTTTTGAAATAAAGTCATCAAGAGAATAGTTTGAATATTTTTCAACACTCTCAGTTATAAAGTCATCAATAGTTTCCTCAGACTGTTTTTCAATATCAATGTCATACATATTAAGCAAATCAAACAATCTTGACTTGTCACATTTGATAAAGGTATTATTGATATTGACAAAGGCTATATCATCTTTATAAATAATATCAAAATTATATTTTTTATTTAATGTTGTAAGCCCTGTAAGGTGCAAATATTTGTTATTGACATCAAAAAGCGCATCAGCAGAAACCTTATAGGTCTTACCTGCAATTTTTACATTTGAATTCATTGACAAGTCAAACTTAAGTGGAGCAATAAACTCTTTTCCGTTTTCATACAAACTGTAAACATTAAGATATTTTTCAGCATCTTCAATCTCAACGGATTTTTGGGTTTTATCAATATATGCATTTAAATTGATTTTACTGTCAAACGCACTGACTGACAAATTAACTTCTGACAACATATTGTCTTGAATTTTGATTTCTATGACATTTTCGCCATATTTTATAAAACAGCCACTCTCATCAAATCTTGCCTTTTCAATATTGTTTAAAATGTCAAATACTATTGATAAATCAAACTTATAATTTGACAAAACGTTTTGCAGTGAAAAATCTTTAAAATAATTTTGATAAATCAATTTTACAAGTTCAGGGGTGCGAGAAAGTGCATCTTTTGAAATACAAACATAGACATCATCAACGTTTAAATATAAATTGCCCTCTTTAAACACAACATTTGCTTTTTCAAATTGATTTAAACTTGTATCATACACATGCCACTCAACCTCGTGGTTTTCAACATCTGCACGAAGCGTTGAACTTATATATCCGCTTAAAAGTGAACTTTGAACATCAAGGGTGAAGCTTAAATCAAATTTGTTTAAATTTATTAAATTCTTTGCAAAATCCAAAAGGTTGACAATGTCAATATAACTTCTCATATCATTGTTTTCTGGATTTGAAATCAAAATGTTATCAGAAAATCTCACGCCAAGCTCGGCAGAAATTTTAATACCCATGATTTCTTCAGTAGACAATTTTACTGATTTTATTTTATTATCAGCAGAAACAATGATGTCTGCAACTGCAAGATTGTCAATTGTGATAGTATTTTTGACATCACCATTTCTGAGCGTTTCAGATACCACATTATTAAGCGACATCATAAGACTGCTCATGTCGATATTAAACGCAGGCAGAGCCAATGGCATATCTTCAAGGTTTAAGTCAAGCATGCCGAAAATCTCTGAAACAGAATCCTTAAGATTTTCAATATCACTTAACGCGACCTTAAGGTTAAAATCCTTAAACGAAACATAGATTATTTCATTATAAAAACTGAAGGCAACAGAAACCTTCCCTTCCTTAAGTTCAATAGTTAAAAATCCATCAACTTTAATATTCTTTTCATCAGCAATATCAATGTTAGCATAAATATACAAAGGAATTTGTGTTTCTTGATATTCCACCAAGACATCACCGCTGACATTGAATTGTTTGTTTTCTTCAAAAGTAGCAAGCAAGCCCGAGAAAAACGAAGCTTCCTGGGCTCCCTCGACATCGACATTTACCGGAACACTGCCATTATCACCATCTGTGATTGATAAAAATATGGTACCAGTGGCAGCCATAACAAATAACACAGCAAATGTCAAAAGATAAGAAAAAAACTTTTTCATATTTTAACTTTAAACTTTCTCCGGTAATTTGATAACTTCAAGTCCAGATTCTTCCCAAAGCTTAGCAGAGAAATCATCTGGATAAGGAACTTCATAAACAACCCTTTTAATTCCCGCATTGATTATGATTCTTGTGCAGACACTGCAAGGCTGATGAGTGACATAAATTGTTGCACCCTCAACACTCACGCCCATTCTTGCGGCTTGAATAATTGCATTTTGCTCTGCATGGATAGCATAGCACATTTCAGCTCTTGTCCCGCTTGGAATGTTAAGTTTATCGCGCATACAATAACCTTTATCACGACAATTAAGCACACCAATTGGCGCCCCGTTATAGCCGGTTGTAAGTATTCTTTTATTTTTCACGATAACCGCGCCGACATGTCTGCCATTTCTTACACAACTGCTCCAAGAGGCAACCGTCTTTGCCATATCCATAAATCTGTAATCCCATTTTTGATCAATAACAGGTTGTTTGTTTTCCATAATAATTTCTCACTTGTTTACTCAATATTTATAATATTATAGCATAATATTATAACCAATTCAAGTCAAAAATGCCTAATTTGGCAATTTTTATAAAATTTTTGTAAAAAAATTACAAAAGCGTTTTGAAATAAAATATTTAATTTGTATAATACTAACAAAAGGAAACACTTTATGGGAAAATTAAGACAATCATTTAAAAATTGGTATACCGTTACAAAACCAAACAAAACCATATGGTTTTTGCAATGGCTTACATCAATGATACCTTCTGCCTGCACCGTTATCGCTGCAATCCCAACTGCAAAAGTAATCACATGTATGACAGTCGCAGATTATAAAGGTGCAATCACCTATCTTTGTATCACTTTTGCCCTCACCCTTCTTGGCAGTTTGTCTTGGCACTTCCAATATCTGCTTGACATCAAACAACTCAGGCACGTATATCCATCAATTCAAGAAAAATTGTTTAATAAAATATTCAATGCTTCAGACGCAAGTTTTAAGTATACATCAAAAGAAAAAATCATCAACACAATCACCAACAACATAACAACACTATCAGATTTTTGCGACTATACCGCTTTTAAAAGCGCTTATCTTATCCAAGCAATCATCACTCTTGTAATCATCTTTTCAACAAATTGGCTGATTGGAATTTTAATTTTCAGCATAGCCCTGCTTGTGTTTTTCATCATGAACGCACTTAACCATGGAATAGCGAAACTTAGCAACACAATATATGATGAACGTGATAAATTGACCGAGTCTTTTGCAGACATGATTGACAGCAGGGATATGTCAAACGATATGAACCTGAAAGAAAAATTGCATGATAAATACTTTGGCCGTATTGGCACCATTGTAAAAAAGTATAAAAAACGTAATATCCTTAAATCTATTCGCGACAACTGGGTTTATGTGCTTTATACGTTTATAATTTTGCTTGCCACAATCTATATTGTAAAGCTTGTTTCAGACAACAGTTTGACACTGACACTCTATTTTGTGCTGACGCCTTATCTTACGTCAGCAATAACAAAATTTGTCGACTTTTTTGGACTTATCGACAACCTCGAAACCGCGAATATTTCTGCACTCAGGGTAAAAACTCTGCTTGACATGAGCGAAAAAGACATAGTCAATTTTGGTAAAAACAGCATAAATAAAATCACCGGAGCCCTTACGTTTACTAACGTAGAATACAAGGCAAAAGATAAAATAGATAAATCAATAAACACAATAAAAACATTCAATACTCAGATCCAAAAAGGTGAAATAGTCCTTTTTGAAGGACAACGAAATTGTGGTAAAAGATCCATTTTCTATATGCTCAGGCGTGCCATTCGCCCAGACAGTGGAACAATAACCTTGGACGCTGTCAATATCTATGATTTTGATTCTGACACATATAAACAAAATATCAGTTATACAACAAGCAAACCTTACTTTTATATTGATACAATTATGGAAAATTTAAGGCTTATAAATCCAAATAAAAAACATATCTATGAAGCATGCAAAAAGGTTGGAATTCATGATACTATCATGGCACTTCCAGAAGGATATAACACCAACTTAAGCCTCAACCCTTCAGCCCTCACTGACGGACAAAAGTTTTTGCTTGGAATTGCAAGAACACTACTCACAAAATGTGAAATATTTATGATCTATGAATTTCCAATAGGCCTTTCAAATAAAGAAATCAAACAAGTAAAAAATATTATTGAAAACCTTAAAAGTCGTCATACTATTCTGATTTTCTCGGCAAGCAATCCTATTGACGACATCATAACAAGACATTTTATGATCGAAAATGGAAATATCAGCGAAATGCCTTCTGACAAGGAAAAATCTTTGTCAAGCATCTCTGTCGATACACCATTCAGCAAGACTGTTGGACAAAAATAATTCTAGTTGTGCATAATTTACAAAAAATTACTCATACTACTAGCAGTACACTTAAAAGGAGAGTACGGTATGAGTAAACGCGAAAGCAAAAAGTGCAAATCTCAAAAAACAAGAAATTGCACAAGAAACTCTGGTGAAACAAGCAACTGTTCAACGCGCGATTGTCACTAAGAGTAAACAAAAAATCCACTGGCATCAGTCAGCGGATTTTTTATTATCATTATTGATTATCATTATTTATTTTTGTTATGCATTTTTATTCTTTTATTTTTATGCTTTAAATTACTTGTTTAATCCTTCATCTGAAAGGTCAATTTCAAGTTGTTTATAACCATCAATTTCAGATAAATCCATTTCTTTTTGTGTGTAAGATTTAACAGTCTTATCTTCAGCAGGCTTTCTTTTTCTTACATATTTGCTTTGACCAAGAGCAACCTTGAATTTTTCAGTTAATTCGTTTACTTTTTTAATATCTTTTAACTGTCTATTATATTTCTTTATTCTTTTTGAAGATGATGTATAAAGTGCTCTTCTTACGTCCTTAACAATTTTCTCGCAAGATTTTCTGAAATCAGCATCTTCTGGACGAGTCATTGTGTTAAAGTGGAGCATATCAGCAAAAGTATCAAGTGTTGGTTCAACATCAATCTGATCATTTATAATCTTATCAATTATTGATGCAGATATCTTCTTGTTATTTAATTTATTTATAACAGCGATTGCAACATTCTGATCAAGGTTTGTTGTGGTTTTGGTGCCGTTACCAAACAGTGTTGGAACGCCTTTTTGTTTTGCAAAGAAGATATCAAATTTCTCAGAAACGACAGGATTTTTAATATCACTCTCTTTAACTTTAAATGAAACCCAATCAATAAGCTTAAAGTTATTCATGCCCTGTGGACGAATTAAAAAGTCGCCATTTGAAAGCATATAATAATTGCTGAAAATTGCTGTCAAATTATGACCATCTTTATCAATTATTTTACTGCATTGAACTTTTGCGTTAAGTCCAAGATTGTTCTTTTTTGTTTCATAATTTGTTACGATATATTTATCAGCAATTGCCTCTATTTTATCATAGCCAATTGTCTTTGTCTCATAATCTTTACCAGCGATAAAGTATTTGGCAGATTCATTATTTTTATCAAGGCCATAGATGATTCTATTATCATTTTCATCAATTTTTTCCTCACTGATTATATCAATTGATGTCCTCTTACCTTCTTTATCAATATAGTGATAAAGATTTTCTGTATTATCTTCAAAAACAAGGAAACCATTATCATGCAGTCTGGCCGGAACAACTCTTCTAAGCCCATTTTCGTTATTTACAACAGAAATATGGTTATATCCCTCAGAAATAAAACTTTTATCTGTGAATTTTCCATTTTCCTTATTTGCATAGATTATATAAGTTAAGTCATGCTCTTTATCTTTGATTAAGTATCCTTCTGGCACTTTAAATCCAACATATCCATCATTTTCATTGATTTCATTTGGATCTTTTGCAATTTTAATTTCTTTGCAATCTCCACTATAAAAGTCAGCTATAACCAAAGATCCGTCCTGTTTTTCTGCAAAAAACTTATCTTTGTTAACCCCTGAAATATAGTCCAAATTGTCAGCAAGAATTTTTCCTGTATCAACAAAGCACTCACCAACAACAATAGCATAACCTTTATTTTTATTTCTGTATTCTACAGCTGCCAATGTGGCACTTATTTTTTTATGTTTTTTAAATTTGAACAAGTTTGGTATTGTATATTTATTCATAATTTTTCTCCTAAACTATTTTATTGAAAAGTTAGACTATTATAATACACAAATCCCTTATTGTCAATAGTGAATTTATTGAGATTTTTTTAAATTTTTTATTTTTTATCAAAACCAAGCAAAGACAAATTGATTTAAAAGAACTATTATAGAAAGTGCAAAAAGATAAAGTGAAAACCAAATCCAATTCCCCTTTTTAACGAATCTCATCATAAGTTTTATTGTGAAAAGTGCGGTTATAAATGCGAAAATAAAACCAAGTGAGCAAGAAACAAAATCAACAGCTCCAAAACCATTTTTTATGCCATCAGCAAGCTCAAAAACCATACCTCCAAGAATGACAGGAATACTTATCAAAAAGCTAAATGACGCACTTTTTTCACGCCTTACACCTTGAAGTAATCCCGCACAAATTGTGCTTCCCGATCTGCTTATTCCCGGCATCACTGCCAATCCCTGAACAACACCGATAATGAAGGATTTTCCATATGTGACATCACCATTAAACAAATGTTTCCTTTTCTGCAAAATAGCAGTTACTCCTGTTATAACAGCAGAGATCAAAAATCCGAATCCAAGAAAGGTTTTCATGGCAAAATCATCAATAAAATGATTGGTGATAAGTGCGATCGCAATTGTTGGTATTGTCGCCAAAACAATAAATTGCATATCTTTTCCAAAAGGGTGTTTGATGATACCCACAACATCTTTCCAAAAGATGATAACAACAGCAACAAGCGTGGCGACATGCACAACAATATTGAAAAACATGTTATTTTCAGAAATACCAAAAATACTTTCAAACAAAATAAGATGTCCACTTGATGACACCGGCAGAAACTCGGTAAGCCCTTGCAAAATCCCTAAGATGATTGCATAGATAAATGTCATAAAACCCTCTTAAACAATTTTATGCCAACTGAAGATATTTAATATCAAAAAGACTTTATTTTTTTAAAAAAGTTGTGTATAATATGTTCGTAAAGGAGAAAAATATGGAACTTGGCGTTGTTGGACTTCCAAATGTAGGAAAAAGTACACTATTTAATGCAATCACAAAAGCAGGGGCAGAAAGTGCAAACTATCCATTTTGCACAATAGAACCAAATGTAGGCGTGGTTGCCGTGCCAGACGAGAGACTTGATGTTCTTGGCAAATTATATAATACAAAGAAAATCACACATGCAGCACTTAAATTTGTGGATATCGCAGGGCTTGTTAAAGGGGCATCTCGTGGTGAAGGGCTTGGAAATAAATTTCTTGCAAACATTCGTGAGTGTGAAGCAATCGTTCACGTTGTTCGTTGTTTTGACGATCCGAATATAACCCATGTTGATGGCACTATTGATCCTATTCGCGACATTGAAACAATCAACATAGAGCTTTCGCTTGCAGACCTTGAAAGTGTGAATGCAAGACTTGAAAAAGCAGAGAAAAAATCAAGACAAGGCGACAAAGATGCCCGTGCAGAAGTTGAAGTGCTTGACAAACTTTTGGTGCTTTTAAACGAGGGCAAACCTGCACGTCTTGCAAATCTTAACAAAGATGAAAAATCAATTGCAGATGGACTGTTTCTGCTTACAACAAAACCTGTAATTTACGCTTGCAACATTGCGGAAAGCGACCTTGGAAAACCAGAGGACGAGATTGAATATGTAAGACGTGTGAAAGAATATGCAAAGAATGAAAACTCAGAAGTGCTTGTCATCAGCGCAAAGGTTGAGCAAGAACTTACTGAACTTGACGAAGAAGAAAGACAACTGTTTCTTGAAGATCTTGGTCTTCCTTGCAGCGGTCTTGACAGGATTATAAAAATTGGTTACAGGATTCTTGGTCAAATATCTTTCCTTACTGCCGGCGAAAAAGAGGTTCGCGCTTGGACAATCAATAAAGGGGACAAAGCTCCTCAGGCGGCGGGCAAAATTCACACAGACTTTGAAAAAGGGTTTATTCGTGCCGAGGTTGTGCCATATGAAACACTTGTTGAATGTGGTGGCTATGTTCAGGCAAAAGAGAAAGGTAAAGTCCGCGTTGAAGGCAAAGACTATGTCGTTCAAGACGGCGATGTGATGCTTTTCAGATTTAATGTGTAGACGATGAATTGATAAATTAAAAAATGAATGTTAATTGCTAACATTCATTTTTGCTTTGTTATTAAAACAATAAATTATTTTGATTATAAATAATACTCATCATCATCGTCTTCATCATTTTTTTCTTTTAATTTTTCATAATATTTTTTAGTAACTTCTTCTTGAGTTTTTGAGTGAAAATAAAGTGGAGATCCATATTCAGGGCAAGACTCGACCACAGTATCTGAAACTGAAGTCACTTCTTCCCAAGTACTTTCGTCATCCAATTTTTTCACCATAACTTTTTGATCTTTGCATTTTGGATGTTTTTTTATAAACTCACCTAAATAATCATAAAGTTCTTTTATAGTCATAATTATCTCCTTTAACTAATTAAACAAATTATAATACATCATTTTGATTTTTTCAATATCTTTGAGAATAAAATTTTAAATTCTTTTTGACAAACTTATCAACCTTTCTGTATAGCCATTTTTTGCATAAAACTTTCTTCCTATCGCATTTGGCTCAAAAACATCAACATGGCAATATTCGCAACCAAGTTCTTTAAAATAGGTTTCAATCTTCTCCATAAGTGCCATGCCAACACCAGAGGCTCTTGCATTTTTTGACACAATCAATTCTTCAATAATTCCACTTTTAAGGCATTTATAGTCCGCCCTGTCATACTTGTCATAGACCGAAAGATGCCCACAAATCATACCTACAATCTTCTCATTTTCTTTTGCCAAAAACATGACGCCTTGATTTTTTCCGCACTCTTTCATTGTCTTTTCAAAATAGAGCTTGCGATACTGCGAAGTCATAATATTAAGGTGCCAATTATCGATTGAAACAATATATTCCTGAAGCTCCACCAAAAGGTCTTTCACATCTTCGCTGAATTTTCTATCATATTTAATAATTTCCATATATCCCCCAACAAAAAAGAGGCTATCGCCCCTTTTTATTTTATGTTTCTAACATAATTTAAAAGTTGATTATGTTTACCAACCACCACAATAGGACTGTCAGAATAGGTCTTGCTTGTGCCAATAGTGGTTGAAAAGTAAAGCGCTATGTTTTGCACGCCAGAAGTCTCTGAGACCTGCATAATAAGGCTGTAAAACTCAATCACTTTTGTATCGCCATCTATTGAAACAATGACTGTTTGTTTTTCATTATACAAAAACTCAACGCAATAGCCATTTTGCTTGTTAACGTTTGTCCACTCTTTATACTTATTTTCAAGATCCTGTGTTGGCTTGGTATTGATATCATTTTTTGAAAGCATATAGTCAAACACGGTCATATTTGTCATTTCTTTATAGTGATTTAAAAGCTCACCATAAATTTTTGGCGTATCAGTTTTTGTATACTCATTTGCTATTGTTGACTTACTGTAAACCAATATGCTGTCCGGATCATTGACTGAAAGCCCATTGTTAACCTTAAGGCAACCAAAAATCACAACCATAATCACAATCAGTGCCGCAATAATGGAAGCGACTATTGAAAACTTTTTAAATTTCATTATTTATTTCCTTCATCAGTATCTTTTCTAGTTGATTTTCTTATTGATTTTTTTGCAGTTGATTTGGCATTTGTCGAAGTCTTTTTCTTTGTTTTCTTTAAGCCTTCTTCTGCCTTAGGCTTGCCATCAGCAGCAGATTTTGTTTTCTTAACAGCCTTTGCTTTTGGTTGTTTTTCAATTTTTTCAGCAGCCACTGAATCCTTTTCAGTTTCTACATTTTGTTCTTTAACAATTTCAATTTTATCAGCATTTGTCTGAGCTTCTGAATTATCTTTTACCTCAGTGTTATCGCCAGACTTAGTTTCTGTTTTTTCACTATTTGGTTGCTCAGATTGTATATCTGACTGCTTTTTATTTTCTTCTTTTACTTCAGTGGCGCCATCGTTTTCAAGTTTCTGCCGAGCCCTTTCTTCTGCCATTTTAAGCAACTTATCCACATAATCCTCGTCATTATTTTCTTGATTTTCACTGGCTGGTGTTGTATTTGCAGCTTCTTGTTTTTTCGCTTCTTTTTCTTTTTGTTTTTCTTCAATAAAAGCAATGACAGTTTTTGCAGTTTTGCCACTCATAATCATGTCAACTTCTTCTGCATAGATTGTTTCTTTTTCCAAAAGTACATCAACCATAGTCTTGATGTGTTTTTTATGTTTATCAAGAATTTTCTTAGCCTCTACATAGCATTCATCAATAATCTTTTTGATCTCTTGATCAATGAGCGCAGCCTCTTTGTCGCTGTATGTTGCACGATTTTGATAATCTCTGCCAAGGAAAACCTCACCTTCGCCAGAAAGAGTCATAAGCCCAATCTCGCTGCTCATGCCCCATTCAGTAACCATTTTTCTTGCAAGCTCAGTTGCTCTTGAAAGGTCGCTTGAAGCACCGGTAGTAATATCATCAAGGAAAAGTTCCTCACTCGCTCTTCCGCCAAGACTCATAGTTATCATATCGATAAGTTTTTGTCTTGTCATATGTGATTCATCATTTGCAGGTCTTGAAATAGTATAACCCGCAGCGCCACCACGCTGAATGATTGAAACCTCATGAACAGGGTTACTTGTCTTGACACATTTTTCCACAACCGCATGTCCTGCTTCATGGAAAGCAGTGATTTTTCTGTCATTTTCAGTAACAACGCGTGAACGTTTTTGTGGCCCCATAGACACTTTCACAATTGCATCATTAAGGTCTTGCATTTTGATTTCTTTTTGATTTTTTCTTGCCGCAAAAATGGCAGCCTCGTTGATAAGATTTTCAAGGTCAGCACCAGTAAAGCCGGTTGTAACCCTTGCTATGTCCTTAAGCGAAACATCACTTGCAAGAGGTTTACCTTCGCTGTGAACTCTGAGGATTTCCTCTCTGCCCTTAACATCAGGGGTGCTGATATAGATTTGCCTGTCAAATCTGCCAGGACGAGTAAGCGCTGGATCCAAAATGTCAGCACGGTTAGTCGCAGCCATAACAATGATACCCTCATTTTGTTCAAATCCGTCCATCTGAACAAGAAGCTGGTTAAGTGTTTGCTCTCTTTCATCATTACCACCGCCAAGGCCGGTTCCGCGTTGACGACCAACTGCATCAATTTCATCAATAAACACAATGCATGGTTTTGCTCTTTTTGCATTTTCAAACAAATCACGAACGCGAGATGCACCAACACCAACATAAAGCTCCATAAAGTCTGAACCGCTTATTGTGAAGAAAGGAACATTTGCCTCACCTGCAACAGCTTTTGCAAGAAGAGTTTTACCAGTTCCTGGAGGGCCCACCAAAAGCACACCTTTTGGAATTCTTGCACCAATTTGAGTGAATTTGTCTGGATTTTTCAAAAACTCGATTATTTCTTCAAGTTCTGCCTTTTCCTCATCTGCGCCTGCAACTTTATCAAACTTAACCTTACTTGGAATAACTCTTGCACGGTTTTTCACAAAGTCCATACCACTTCTGTTTGCGCTCCTGAACATTCTTGCAAAAAATACAATCATTATAATTGTTGAAGCCACAAGTAAAATTGGGAATAAAATATTGAAAATATTGACAGTTGTTGAAGTTCCAACTTGAAGATTGATTTTTGTTAACTTTAATGAGGGGTTTGCCTGATTTTTCGCCTCAACCTTAGAGTTATATTCTTTAACAACAGCAATTACGTCTTCTTCAACTGATTCACGATTATAAAACCAAGCACGTTTACCGTCTTTATATTTGATGTCGATTTCTTTATTTGTAATTGCCACTTGGTCAACATGGCTTGCCTCAACCTCATTTACAAACACCTCATAGCCAATTTGTTCACCATTGCTTCCTGCGGTTGTAAGCCAATAGACCACACAAAATGCCACAATGACAAGCAGAAACACAAGCATAGTTCTGTAAATATTATTTTTTGATCTGACAGGGGTTTGTCCCTGTTTATTATTCATATTGTCCATCAAAATCTCCTATATAATAAATATACATATTATATATTAGCAAATATTATCAAATATATCAACTGTTTAGAAAATTTTTCAAATTTAAAATCCAAATAAAAAGACGTAACCTCTCTCATCAATTTTCTGCAAAATTCATACAAAAATATATAAAAACAATATCAAATATGCCATTTTTTACAAATAAAACTCTTTGAAATATAGTCCCAGCCTTTTTATTTCACCAAGCATATGATAATAACAGCAATTGTTTTTTAAAAGTCTGAAAGGCGATAAACACGTTATTGAAACATCACCCACCTCAACTGCATTTTTACTTAATGCCGCGCAAGTGGTTGACTTATCATTTATCTTAATAACAAACTCATCATTTGAAGACAAGGCGTTATCAAACACAACTATATATGGATTATAGTGAAATTTATATATAACATCAATATAATATTGAATATTACTTACATCAATGTTTGATTTTATATTCCCATAGACATAGTTTTCCACACCAAGATATTGTAAAAGCGTTCCCATCATTGGTCCAAAACTGTCATACCAAATTTTAGAGTTACCAACACACAAAAAGACCACTTCACGCGTATTTGAAATCTTTTTTAGTTTTTCAATTTGGCTTACCAAATCAATATTATGTAATATTTTTGATATTTCAAGACTGTCCATAAATTATTAAGAGAATTATTGACAAAATTGAAAAATACTAAACTTTTTAACTATCTTTTTTCAAAAAAATCATCAACTTTTGCATTTTTTATCAACTTTGCTTTACTAAGCTGAAATATTTAGATATAATGTATATATAAATATAAAATATTCAAACATATGTTTGTAAATGAGGTTCTATGAACTGGATTGACATTGCAATTATAATAATTATGGTAGTATTTGTGGTTATTGGAACATGGAAGGGTTTTGTTTTCTCAGTGCTTTCAATCTTCAGCAGCACAATCAACTTTTTCATTTCCCTTCTTCTCACAAGGCCAACAACAAATTTATTAAACAGATGGTTTGGATTTGAAGGAGCATTAACAAATGGTCTTTCTTCCAAACTTACAAGTATGTCTGCAAAATTTGATGTAAATATGGTGGGCATGTCAAAAGATGAGATTTCTTCTCATATATCAACAACCCTCAGTGAAAGCAAATTTCCATTAAAAGGTTTATTTGGCAACATGTTGAAAGTAACTCCTGAAAAAATCGAAGGGAAAACATCTTGCACACTAAACGACATTCTTTCAAGATCGCTTGGTTCATTCTTTTCACTTATTATAACTTTTGTTGTCCTGTTTATATTGATTTATATTATTCTCTTTATAATTGGTAAAATTTCCAAGAAAGCACAAGAGGTAAAAGGCATAAGAGCTGTTGACAGGACGCTTGGCTTTATCTTCGGGTTTGTAAAAGGAGCCCTCATCATATGTTCTGTCTTTGCAATACTTTCATTTTTCAGTGAGGACGGTTTCTTGAGTGGCTTATTTGAATACATACATGCTTCAAAAATCGGTGATTGGGTTTACACAACTGTCAACAATATTATTGACAAATATGTCAACTTTAAAACCATTGCAGAGGAAACTTATAAACATCTTCACCCATAAAATGTTTCACGTGAAACACGAGCTCGCAAATCAATCTTGCGAGCTTTTCTTTTTAACAAAAATAATTTAAATCCTTATATTCCATATTTTAAATAACAAGCAAATTATTTATAATAAAATGTTTCACGTGAAACATTTTGTTAGTGTTTAATTATTTATATTTACTGCACATGGCAGAAATTTAAAATAAACACAAATAAATAAAGAAAGGAGTGTTTCACGTGAAACACTCCTTTTATTTTTTTTCATTATTCTAATATCTTATTATTTTATTATCTCATGATTTTATAATCTTTTTATTTTATTATCTCATTATCTCGCTATGCCATTATTAAGTTTATTTCATTATCATATTTACTGTCTGGTTTTGTTTAACCTAATATTTCTAACGTCATTTATTATATATGACTGTCCGACTGACGGTTATTTATTTAAGATATCATATATTCTTTGCAAATCATCTTGGCTGTAATAATCAATATATATTCTGCCTTTTTTGTCATTCCCAATAATTGACACCTTAGTAGATAAAATTTTGTTTAAATTATTGGCAAAATCCTTTAATTCAAGGCTTTGTTCAACTTTTTTATTACTTTTAGCTGGTTTTTGCAGTTTTTTAATCAACACCTCAAGATCTCTGACACTAAGCTTTTTTTGTATGCAAATTTTAGCAATTTCAACTTTCTGAGCATCATTTTCGACAGAAAGCAATGTTCTGGCGTGTCCTGCTGAAAGTTTATTGTTTTCGACAAATTCAACAATTTCTTGTGGAAGTGTTAAAAGTCTTAATGTGTTTGCAACTGCTGGTCTGCTTTTACCTATTTTATCGGCGACATCTTCTTGTGTTAAATTAAATTCATCAATAAGATTTTTTATGGCTTTTGCTGACTCGATTGGGTTAAGATCTTCTCTTTGCAAGTTTTCAATAATTGCAATTTCGCTTACTTCCCTTTTGTTATAATCCTTAACTATTGCAGGAACAGCTTTAAGACCAGCTATTCTTGCCGCCCTAAACCTTCTTTCACCTGCAACTATTATATAGCGCTCACCATTTTTTTGCAAAATCAATGGCTGGATTATGCCATGTTGCTTGATTGACACAGCAAGTTCCTTCAAAGCTTTTTCATCGAAGATTTTTCTTGGTTGCTCTTCGTTTCTGTCAATCAACCCAATTTCAATTTGATATACTTTATCCCCTGGTTTATCATTTTCCTTTATTTCTTCAACTGAAGGCTGTGTAATTTTATTTTCTGTTTTTTTCTCTTCGCTCATATCATCGACATCATATTTGTCATAATCGCCAAAAAGTGAGCTTAAGCCTCTTCCCAAACCTTTTTTCATCTTTGTCATCTCCTATTTTTTATCGTTCTTTTTATCAATTTTGTTGTATTTAATATTATTTTTATCAAAATATTCTTCAGTCAATTTAACATAGGCAATACTGCCAGCGCATGACTTATCATAAAGATAGATTGGCTGTCCATAGCTTGGCGCCTCTGCAAGTCTTACATTTCTTGGAATTGTTGTATTAAATACACTGCTTCCAAAAAACTTACCAATTTCCTCAGCAACTTGGCGTCCAAGATTACTTCTGCTGTCACGCATTGTCAGGACAACCCCTTCAATATTAAGTCTTGGATTCAAACCCTTTTTCTTAACAAGTCTTATTGTATTCATAAGCTGGCTCAGTCCCTCAAGTGCAAAAAACTCACATTGGATTGGAATTATAACACCGTCAGATGCTGTAAGAGCATTGACTGTCAAAAGACCAAGCGCTGGTGGGCAGTCTATTGTGATATAGTCATAATCATTCAAAAGCCCGGTCAAAATCTCTTTAATTTTACTTTCTCTTGATTTCATATAAACAAGTTCAACTTCTGCGCCAGCAAGATCAAGATTGGCAGGGATAATATCCAGGCCTTTAATTTCAGTTTTCTGAATTGCCTCATAAACTTTGCAGTCACCGGCAATTATGTCAAATATTGATTTAATCTCACCAGATTTATCAAGTCCAAGCCCACTTGTCGCATTGCCTTGAGGATCAATATCAACAATAAGCACACGTTTTCCCATAAGCGCCATGCATGTTGACATGTTTATACAGGTCGTGGTTTTACCAACCCCTCCCTTTTGATTTGTAAATGCAATAATTTTCCCCATAAATTTTGGCTCCTTAATTGAAAAATCATTATTTTATCTCTTACGATATAATTATATAATATAACTTTTACAGTAATTTGACCAGCATTTTTCAATAATTTTCTAAAATTTAATTAAAATTTTATTTTAAACAAAAAAATAAAAAATGCATTTTTTATAAATTTTTATTGAAATTTGATATAAAAATAGCATTTTTTACAAAAATAATACATTTTCAACACTTTTTATTTGAATAATAATGTTTAAAGTTTTCTATTCATTAAAAGTTATTTTGACATAACCTTGGTTCTTTTCACAAAGAGGACACTTATCCCATGCCTGCTTGCTTAAATCTTCATAGCCACAATTTACACATTTCCATAATTTTTCCATTTCACAGCTATATAGTTGATTTTTCTTTATCAGTTTGTCAAGTTTATAAAAGATCTCAGAGTGATATTTTTCAACCTTTGAAATCTCTTCAAATTTTTTAGCAATATCTGCAAAACCCTCTTTTCTTGCAATTTCAGCAAACTTAGGGTAAATTTCTTCTGCCTCTTTTTTCTCTATATCACCTTTAATTTTCAAAAGTTCTTCAAGTTTTCCACATTGCATCTGATATGATGCCTCAATATTTATCAGATTTACACCTCCTTTATGGTGTTTTTCTATCATATCCATAAAAACTTTTGCATGTGACATTTCATTTGTCGCCAAAGCCTTTAAAATTGTTGATACATTTGACATTTGATTTTGTGTTGCCTCATCCGCCATGTATTGATACTTTGCCCCATCTTGACATTCAGCAGCAAAAGCTCTTGTTAAATTTTGTAAAGTTTCACTTTTTTTAAAATCCATATAATATCCTCCATTTTAATTTTTGTCAAATTTTTGTTTTTTAAACATAAATTTCTTGAAATTTAATTTTTAAAGTTTTTTCATTAAAAAGTAAAAATTTTATTTTATTTTAAAATTTATTGACATAATAATTTCGAATGTAAAATATTATAAATTCAAATTTTAACATTTTTTTCATTTTCTGCAAAATTAAGAAAATTTTATTAAAATTCCATATATTTATTATTCGTTTGACTTATTTTTTTGAATATTCTATAATAAAACATAATAAAAATTATGAAGAAGAATAAGAAAAATTTAACATTTAAAACCGCACCATATTTGAAAAAATACACCGGTTTAGTAATACTTGGCCCACTTTTTAAAGCTTTGGAAGCATTAAGTGAGATTTTTTCTCCACTCATCATGTCATATATTATTGATGTTGGTATAAAGAATAATGATAAGCCTTATATCTATAAAATGGCAATAATTATACTTGTTATCAATATTCTTGGAATGGTTTTTGCAGTTTTAGGTCAAAAGTGTGCAGCCATCACCTCTGAGGGTATGGGCAGAGATATAAGAAATGATATTTTCAAACATGTAAACACATTTTCACATGCAGAACTTGATAAATACAATACAACAACAATTTTAAACCGAACAATCAATGACGTTTACCATATACAAGAAGGAACATCTCAAATTTTAAGAAATGTGATGAGAATTCCATTTTTATTCATCGGTTCACTTATTATGGCTTTATTCATTGACTTAAAACTTTCTCTTATTTTCCTTGTCGTTTCCCCTATTTTGATTTTTACTGTTTTGTTTTTCATCAAAAAACTTCATCCGCTCCTTAATGAAGGAAAAGTAAGACTTGATAAAACCAGCCAAGTTACACGTGAAAACCTTAGTGGTGTCAGAGTTGTAAGAGCTTTCAATAAACAAAACTTTGAAACACAGCGCTTTACCGAAGCCAACAGTAGCCTGCTTGATAACAATTTAAGACAAGGTTATCTTGGTGCTGTTCTTCATCCAACCATTTATCTTATTGTAAACCTTGCAATCATCGCAGTTATTTATTTTGGTGGAATACAAATCAATGTCGGTGGAGTCAGCCAAGGTAACTTACTTGCATTTATCAATTATTTCAGTCAAATTGCTATGGCGCTTATTGCTTTCACCAGAATAATCACAATCCTTACAAGAATCACAGCATCAAAAGAAAGAATAAACGAGCTTATGGAAACTAAAAATTCCATAGTTTCACCAGAAAATCCAGTATACTTAGACCTAAACGCAAATAAAGGTACAAAAATAGAATTTAAAAATGTGTCATTTTCTTATGGAAATATCAAAAATGCACTGAGTGATTTAAGTTTCGTTGCAAATCCTGGAGATACTATTGGTGTTATTGGTGGAACAGGCAGTGGTAAAAGTTCAATCATTAACCTTATACCTCGTTTTTATGATGCCACAAAAGGCCAAGTTTTAATAAATGATATAAATGTAAAAAAATATAATGTTGAAAATTTACGTTCAGGAATTGGTATAGTCCCTCAAAATCCTATGCTTTTTAGTGGAACTATTCGCGAAAATCTGACATGGAGAAATCCAGATGCGACTGACCAAGACTTAATTAAAGCACTGAAAATTGCTCAGGCTTATGATTTTGTGAAAGAATATCCTGACTTTCTTGATCACAAAGTAAACAGAGGTGGCAGTAATTTTTCTGGTGGACAAAAACAAAGACTTACTATTGCGAGGGCGCTTGTAAAAAATCCACCAATCATAATTTTGGACGACAGCACAAGTGCACTTGATTTCACAACTGATGCAAAACTCAGAAAGTCAATCAAGACAAATCTTACCTCAACCACATTTATTGTTTCACAACGCACAAACTCTCTTAAAAATACTGATAAGATAATAGTTCTTAAATCTGGTGATGTTGTTGATATTGGCACTCACGAAGAATTACTTGAAAGATGTGAATTATATCAAGAAATTCATAATTCACAAAATAAAAAGGAGGTGTAAGGTGGCAAGTTTAAACCCTGGACTTTCCTTAAAAGAAATAAGACAAAAACAACAAAGAAAAGCTAAAGAAAAATACCTTAGAAATAAAAATGCAATAAACACTTTGAAAAAAGTGTTCAGATACGCTCATGAATACAGATGGTATCTTTATCTTACATTCATATTTGACCTTATTGCCTCAGTTGCTGAAATAATGGTACCAATTTATCTTGGTAAAGCAATTGGTGCGGCTGTTGGCGCAGGTCAAGTAGATTTTCACCTTATAACAGTCAATATTTTAATAATGCTTGGTTGTGTTATTGGATATGTTTTGTTTGATGTTTTTGGAAATTTAACTATTAACGCATATGAATATAAATCAACATATAAGATAAGAGATTTATTATTTAAAAAAATAAATACACTTCCACTTTCATATATCGACACCACATCTCATGGTGATATTTTATCCCGTATGGTCAATGATATTGATGTTATGACTGATGGTTTTTTGGAAAGTTTTGCAGCAATAATTTCTGGTTTTGAAACAATAGTCGGAACACTTATTGCAATGCTTATTTTAAATATTCAACTTGCTTTAATAATTATTATTTTAACACCACTTAGTCTTATTATATCATTATATATAGTCAAAAAATCTAAAAAATACTTTAAAATGGAAGTTAAAACTCAAGGTGATCTTTCAGGATATTTGGAAGAATATATTTCTGGACAAAGAGTTGTTAAAGCTTTTAACCATGAAGATGAAAGTATTAAAAACTTTAATAAAATAAATGAAGAGTACTATAAAGTTGGTGAAAAGTCTCAATTTTATGGTAACTTATCAAACCCTTCAACAAGATTTATAAATGGTATTGTTTATGGTGTTGTTGGACTTTTTGGAGCATTAGAGGTTCTTGGTGGTAAAATTACTATTGATATAGTAAGCACATTTCTTTCTTATTCAAATAAATTTGGTGCTCCATTTAATGAAATAAGTGGTGAAATTTCTGATATTCAATCAGCTTTTGCTGCGGCTGGTAGAATTTTTTCTATACTTGAAGAACAAGATGAAGTAAGTGATGTTATGCTTCCAGAGTTACCTGAATGTAATGGTGAAGTATCTATAAAAAATGTAGATTTCAGTTATACTCCAAAAGTTAAACTTATTGAAAATTTAAATCTTGAAGTTAAACAAGGAATGAAAGTTGCTATTGTTGGCCCAACTGGTTGTGGTAAAAGCACTTTAATCAACCTTTTAATGAGATTTTATGATGTAAATAATGGTTATATAAGTGTGAGTGGATATAATATAAAAGATATAACAAGAAGTAGTTTAAGAAGTAAATATGGTATGGTATTACAAGAAACTTGGCTTTTTAATGCTACTATAAAAGAAAATATAGCTTATGGTAATCCAAATATACCTATGGAAGAAATTATTGAGGCTGCAAAACTTGCTGGTATTCATGATTTAATTGAAAAAATGCCTGATAAATATAACACAATGATAACTGACGGTGGAAGTAACCTTTCTGCTGGTGAAAAACAGCTTTTATGTATTGCAAGGGTTATGCTTTTAAAACCTCCAATGCTTATTCTTGAT
>JAFSVX010000003.1 GCA_017444785.1 Clostridia bacterium | reverse complement strand
TGACTGCTGATGACACTTCATAATTATCAGTTCCAAAGAGCGAATATTTGTCTTGATTTATAAGATTATTTATCTTCTTATCAAGGCTTTTATCAATGGAAGTTTTTACGTCAATTTTTAAATTTTTAAGCTGATTTTCAGTGATTTTAAGGTTGTTACAAATTTCAGAAATTATCTGTTTTTTATATAAATTTGGGGTTTTTGAGGTGTTTTTTACTATATTTTCATGTGAATTTGCATTTTTTTGGTATTCTTCTTCGGTTATATATCCTTGATTTTTCATAAGGGTAAGCACAATTTTTTTTCGCTTTTCGCTGGCCTCATTTTTATTTATAGGATCGTAATAGGTGGGGGCTTTTATGATGCCAGCAAGCATTGCACTTTCACCAAGTGTAAGGTCTTTTGCTTCTTTGTTAAAATATTTCTTGCTTGCACTTTCAATGCCATAGGCTCCGTTTCCAAAATATATTGAATTAAGATATTCTTCAAGTATCTCATCTTTGCTAAGCTTCTGTTCAAGGGCAAATGAAAGTTTAATTTCTTTCAATTTTCTTGTTAAAGTTTTCTCTTGAGAAAGGTGAGTGTTTTTGATAAGTTGCTGAGTTATTGTTGATGCGCCTTGTGAAAATTTTTTATTTTTCAAATTTTTCAAAGAGGCACTTGCCATACGTTTAAGGTCTATGCCATGGTGCGAATAAAAACGTCTGTCCTCTGTGGCAATAAATGCTTGTGGGACAAAGGCAGGAAGCTCGTTAAGGGTAACATATCTTTTTTCAGAAAAAAATTCACTTTTATCCAAAGGGGTATTGGTGGTGTCATAAATGTTGACAGCAATGTTTTGCGTGCGAGCAAACTTGCTTTCATCAAGATGAGTATCTTTGGTTACAGAGAAAAAAAACAAAGAAGCACTTGCGCAAAAAATCAAAACTGTGCATAAAGCGAATGCTGTTATTTTTAAAAGAATTTTACTTATCTTTTTCTTCATTTGATCTAGTATGTGAAAAATTTGTATTTTAAATACTAAACTTTGTCTAATTATGTTGAAATTTTTTAATTAATATAATATAATAAATTTAAGTTATATCGCGCGCGAAGGAAAAAGAGATTGAAATGAAATATTTAATTAAAACTTATGGCTGTCAAATGAATGTTCACGAAAGCGAGAAGTTGGCAGGAATTTTGGAGAATATGGGTTATAAGGTCTGTGAAGATGAAAAAGATGCTGACCTTATTTTGTTTAATACTTGCGCAATAAGAGAAAGTGCAGAGCAGAAAATTTTTGCGCATATTGGAGAGCTGAAAAAACTTAAAGCACAAAAGAAAGATATGATCATTGCCATTTGTGGCTGTATGAGTCAGCAAACTGGTTACCCTGAAAATATCTTAAAGAAATTTCCGTTTGTGGACATCATTTTTGGCACGCATAATATTTCCGAGCTTGAAGATTTTATTTTAAAGCGCAAAAGTTTAAAGAAGAAAGTGGTTGACATAAAGGAAAATGAGGATATTTCCAATCGTGATCTTATGCCTAAAAAACGCACAAGCGGAATAAATGCTTGGGTGAATATCATGTATGGTTGCAACAATTTTTGCACCTATTGTATTGTTCCATATGTCCGTGGCAGGGAAGTGTCGCGTCCGATAAATGACATTAAAAAAGAAGTTGAAAATGTCGTGAAAGAAGGTTACAAACAAGTAACTTTGCTTGGACAAAATGTCAACAGTTATGGCAATGATGTGGGCGATGAAAATGTGAATTTCGCAAATTTACTTAAGACTCTTGATGAAATTGAGGGTGATTTCCGTCTTACATTTATGACAAGTCATCCAAAAGATATTTCAAAAGAGGTTATTGATATTATTGCTGGTTCAAAGCATATTTTACACTATTTGCATTTGCCTGTTCAGTCAGGCTCAGACAAAGTGCTTAAGGCCATGAACAGAAGATACACTGCGGAAAACTATTTTGAAAAGATAGAGTATGCAAAATCAAAGATCCCTGACATTGAGTTTTCTTCTGACATAATCGTTGGTTTTCCTGGTGAAACTGAGGAAGACTTTAATGATACTATGGAGCTTGTGAAAAAAGTTCAGTATGAGCAGCTGTTTATGTTTATTTACAGCAAGCGCAAAGGTACTGTTGCAGAAAAAATGGGAAATCAAGTTGATCTTGCGACAAAAAAGGATAGGCTTAAAAGACTGATTGCCCTGCAAAATGAAATTGGTTCAAAAGTTGCGGAAAAATATATTGGCAAAACTGTTGATGTGCTTGTCAGCGATGTTCACCCAAAGAAACAAGGGTATCTGATTGGCACAACGTTCACAAATAAAAATGTAAACTTTGCAGGGGACAGATCACTTATTGGTAAAACTGTCAAAGTGAAAATTCAGTCAAGCAAACTTACTGTTTTATACGGAATAATGGAGGAAAACTGATGATAATTGAAAGAGAAAAACTATCACCAATGATGCGTCATTACATGGATCTTAAAGATCAGATCGATGGGGCTTTGTTGTTTTACAGATTGGGTGATTTTTATGAGATGTTTTTTGATGATGCCATTCTTTGCAGTAAGCTTCTTGACCTGACACTTACTGGTCGTGATTGTGGACTTGAGGAAAGGGCACCTATGTGCGGAGTGCCATACCATGCTGTCGATGCTTATATCTCTAAACTTTTGGAGAAAGGATATAAGGTTGCAATTTGCGAACAACTTTCAACCGAAAAGAAAAAAGGCGAAGATATGGTGGAAAGGGCAGTTGTTAAGATTGCAACACCAGGAACGACTATTGAAGATGAAAGTTTGAAGGCGGACAAAAATAATTATCTTTGCTGTGTCTGTGTGGAAAAAAATGCAGTAGGTTTATGCTGGACAGATATTTCAACCGGTCTTATGGAAGCTGTGGAATTTTCGGGCGAAGATATGATGCAAAATCTTGACGACACGCTTGCAAGAATTCGTCCAAGTGAGATAATCTCAAACGCGCTTGCTTGTCAGCAGTCAAAAAACTTAAGCAGTGTCAAATCTGGCATGTGCCCAGCGTTCTATATGTATAAGGATTCAGAGTTTGCACTTTCTCATTGTGAAAAGCTTGTGAAAGATCAATTTGGCGTAAGAGCTCTTGATGTTTTGGATATGCAAGATAAAAAATTGGCAACCAAAGCTTGCGGGGCGCTTCTTGAATACATCTCTGAAACTCACATGAAAAAAGTGGGAAATATCAAAAAAGTTCATATTGTTAAAGATGAAAGATATGTTCACCTTGATATCAATGCAAGAAGAAACTTGGAACTTGTTGAGGGACTGAACACAAGAAAAAGGCAAGGCTCACTTTTGTCCATTCTTGACCGAACAAAGACGGCTATGGGTGCAAGAGAGATACGCAAAGCAATCGAGCAACCCCTTCGTGATGAAACCGAAATAAATTTAAGGCTTGATGGTGTGGAAGAACTTACAAAAAATATTATGCTTATGGATTCTCTGTCAGAGGTTCTTTCCCAAATGCAAGACATAGAAAGAAAAGGCAGCAAGATTGCCGCAGGGATAATAACTCCGCAGGAATGTATCATGCTTGCAAATACTTTGAAGCAAGTTGCTTCACTTAAAAAACTCATTTCTGACTGCAAAAGTGAAATTTTGGTTGACAGCAACATGAAAATGAGTGATCTTGCTGAAGTTTACAACCTTATATTTGATGCAATTGACGATAACTCACAAAAAAGTGATGTTGATGGATTTATCAAGCGAGGTTTTGATAAAAATCTTGATGAGGCGCGCTATGCAAGTGAATATGGCAAACAATGGCTTGCAGAACTTGAAATCAATGAAAGAGAGCGCACGGGCATTAAAAATCTTAAGACAGGATATAATAAGGTCTTTGGATACTATATTGAAATTTCAAAATCTTGGCTTAATCAAATCCCTGACAACTATATAAGAAAACAGACCATGACAACTGGCGAAAGGTTTATTACTCCTGAACTTAAAGAAATGGAGTATAAAATCTTAAACAGCAAGGCAGAGTCTGAAAAAATTGAGGCTGTGATTTATGACGGAATTAAGCAGACTATTGCAAGCTTTTTGAGTGAGATTTTGGACATATCGCATGCTATTGCAACAATTGATATGCTTTTAAGTTTTGCGTCTGTTTCAAACAAATACAGATATAATAAACCAACGGTCAGTGCAAACATTGATCACATTAAAATTGTTGATGGAAGGCACCCTGTTGTGGAGGCTCTTTCTGACATTGACTTTTCACCAAATGACACCTACCTTGATGAAAAAGATGACAGGCTTATGCTTATCACAGGGCCAAACATGGCAGGTAAAAGTACATATATGAGACAGGTTGCAATCATAACACTTATGGCTCACATGGGTTGCTTTGTTCCTGCAAAAGAGGCAGAGATTTCAATTATTGACCGAGTATTCACTCGCGTGGGCGCTTCTGATGACCTTGCATTTGGAAGGTCAACATTCATGGTGGAGATGAGTGAAGTTTCCTCTATACTTGCGAACGCGACAGATAAAAGTCTTATCATTTTGGACGAGGTTGGAAGAGGAACATCAACCTATGACGGATTGTCTATTGCTTGGGCTATTATGGAATATCTCAGCAAGCACCTGCATGCTAAGACCTTGTTTTCAACACACTATCACGAACTGACTGAGCTTGAGGGCAGTTTAGAAGGAATCAAAAATTACAGGGTTATGGTCAAAGAGTTCCAAGATAATGTGATCTTTATGCACAAGATTGCAAGGGGAAGCGCTAATAAAAGTTTTGGTATTGAGGTTGCCAAACTTGCAGGACTTCCTGATGAGCTTGTAAAACGTGCGAAAGAGATTTTGAAAACTCAAGAAGAGGCAAACAGGGCTGCGGCAATTGACAGTGGAAACTTTGAAAATGTTGATGACTATTGCCCAAACGGAAGCGAAGTTATAAATATCTTAAGAGAAATGGACATGGATACCATTTCACCAATCATGGCATTTGGAACACTTCAAAACTTGGTGGACAAGGTGAAAAATAAATAAAGGAGATTAAGATTTTGGCAAAAATAAATATTCTTGACAGTTCAGTATACAATAAAATTGCAGCAGGTGAGGTCGTTGAAAGACCGGCATCGGTCGTCAAGGAACTTGTGGAAAACAGCATTGATGCTGGTGCAACAATTGTAACTGTGGAAATTATGGACGGCGGGACAAGTAAAATCAAAGTATCAGACAATGGCTGTGGCATTGAAAAAGAGTATCTTAAAAATGCCTTTTTGCCACATGCGACAAGTAAAATTAAAGATGCAGAGGATTTGGAAAATATTTTGACACTTGGCTTTCGTGGTGAGGCTTTGGCATCAATCGCTGCGGTCAGCAAAGTGTCGCTTGTCAGTCGCGCCGAAGGTGAAGATATTGCAAATGCAATCGATGTTGAGGGCGGAATTATCAAGGCTGAATATGAAACAGGAAGAAACCAAGGGACAACGCTGACAGTCAGTGATTTGTTCTTCAATGTGCCTGCAAGACAGAAATTTTTGAAATCTGCAAAGAGCGAAGCCACCGAAGTTACTAACCTTATGACAAGATTTATTCTTGCTCATCCAGAAATATCTTTCGAGTATATATCTGATGGCAAGACAGTTTTGTCATCAAGCGGTAAGACTGCTGAAGATGCAGTTTATTCAGTTTATGGCAAAAGCGCAATAGCTGAAACTTTAAAAGTAAATTTTGAAAGAAATAATTTCAAAATCAAAGGTTATCTTGGCAGACCAAGTTATTCAAAGCCAAACAGAACATATCAAACATTGATACTAAACGGCAGATACATAATCAATAACACCATATCTTTGGCAATCACAAACGCATTTGGTGAGATGCTTATGAAAAGAAAATATCCTTTCTATGTGCTTTATTTCACCCTTCCAACTGACTTTGTTGATGTCAATGTTCATCCAAACAAAATGGATGTGAGATTTGAAAATAACAATCAAATATATTCACTGTTTTTCGAGGCAATTTCAAGAACACTTGATCAGATGGACTATGTCGCTTCAGCGGACGATAAAAATGTTGAAAAGATAATAGAAGAGAAACAAGATAAGAATATTCTTTCATCTTTCAAAAAACTTGATGAAGAAAATGATATTGTGGTTGAAACTAAGAAAGCTGTTCCAGAGACAAAAAGTGCAACAAACACTCATTTTGTTTCATGGCAAGATAATAAATCGTCAAAAATTGATAAAGCTGGTGTCAATCTCAATCCATTCAGTAAAAACATCAGCAGCCTGACCATTGATGAGAAGAAAGTTTATAAGGACACAATTATAAACGCGGTTGAAAACACAACAAATGGCAGTGGAGCAAGTGATGGGTTTGGGCTTGGCTCTAAGCTTTTGGAAAGGCTTGCAAATTCTGATGAAAAAGGTGTTGAAGAATTTGAAAATTATTCTCAAAATGACAAACCTTTGAAAAATACTTTTGCAGAGCAGTCTTCACTCAAAATTCTTCCAACAATCAAAAAAATAGGTAAGATTTTCAACACCTATATAATTGTTGAAGTTGATGATGATGTCTTTTTCATTGACCAGCATGCAGCACACGAACGTGTGCTATATGAAAAATTCAAGAAACAATATAATGAAAAGAACATTGTTGTTCAACCACTTCTGTTTCCATATGTGCTTTCTCTTAACAGTCTGGAAGCTGGAATTATTGAAGAAAATCTTGAAAGTATCAAATCTCTTGGTTTTGACATAGATGAATTTGGAGATAACACCTTTAAAATATCCTCAGTTCCAGCAATTGTCAGTGATATTGATTTTGATAAATTCTTTGGCGAGTTTATTTCTGATAATAAAAGCACTGTCAAAAAAAGCAGTGACCTTATACAAGACTATTTGATGTAACACTCTTGCAAAAGTGCAATAAAGGGTGGAAATGATCTTACAGACAGTGAAATTACAAGTTTGTTTGAAAGTATGGGAGATATGAAGATAAAACTGTTCTGTCCACATGGCAGACCAATTGCAATTCGTCTTTCAAAAACCGATGTCGAAAAGTGGTTTAAACGCATAGTATAATTCCGCTTGACTTGTCAAGCGGACTGCATCACCGCATATTTGGCATCTTTTTGCTTTATGCTTTGCAAACAGAACCACCATGTAATAATAAAGGTGAACCTGTTTGCTTTGCCTAAAATTAAAAATATATCCAAATTTGCTGTCCCAGGGTTTCTGGCTTGTTGTATAAAAAGGTATGTCTTATTGTTTTTTTAATTATTTATAAAATGTAAGGAGTCAAAATGAATAAACAGAAAATCGTTATCATTGTTGGGCCAACGGCGGTTGGTAAGACGGCACTCTCGGTTGAGGTTGCCAGGCTTTTTGATGGCGAGATTATAAGTGCTGACAGCATACAAATTTATAAAGGCCTTGATATTGGCAGTGCAAAGGTGACAAAAGAAGAAATGCGGGGCATTAAACATCACCTTATTGATATTGTGCGTCCAACTGATGAGTATAGTGCAGGTCAATATGTTAAAGATGCATGCAGGGCAATTGATGAAATTGTTTCAAAAGGCAAACTTCCAATTGTTGTTGGTGGAACTGGAATGTATGTTCAAAGCCTGCTTTTTGAACCTGGTGTCACTTGTGGTAAAGATGAGAACTACAGAAAAGAACTTGAAGAAATTGCAAATAAAAATGGCAAAGAATATCTTTACAAAATGCTTGAAAAAATTGATCCAGAAAGTGCTGCACTTATTCATCCAAATCATACTTCAAGAATTGTTCGTGCGCTTGAAATATACCATGTCAGTGGCAAGAAAAAAAGTGAGCAAAAAAGCGAACTTGAACCAAGATATGATTACCTTTTGATTGGACTCACAGCAGATCGTGAAACGCTTTATAACCGCATCAATTTGCGTGTGGATAAAATGCTTGAAATGGGACTTGAAAAAGAGGTGCAGAACTTGATTGATCATGGCATCACTGAAAGCAATCAGTGCATGCAAGGAATTGGATATAAAGAAACCTATGATTATCTGAAAAACCGCAAAAACAGGGTTGAATTTATTGAAAAATTGAAGCAAAACAGCCGAAATTATGCAAAAAGACAATTTACATGGTTTAAAAAGATGCCTGGTATTGTGTGGAAAACATATGATCAAAAAGATGAAATTATTGATCTTATAAAGGAGTTTATAAATGGAAAAAAATAAAGCAATTGAAGTGGTGGAAAAGTGTGAAAAAGAACTTGAAAAAGCTTTCAAACAAATTGATAGAATTGTGCTTTCAAATCAAGAAAAAGTCCTTAATGCTTTTAAGGAAACAAATGTGCAACTTACAAATTTTGCATGTTCTTCTGGGTATGGCTATGATGATATGGGAAAGCCAAAATTATGTCAGCTTTTCGCAAAAATTTTTGGCACAGAAGATGCACTTGTTTGTCCACAAATCACTTGCGGAACACACGCACTCACGCTTCCACTTTTTGGAATTTTGCGCCCAGGCGACACGCTTTTGTCGATAACCGGCATGCCATATGACACAATTATTGATTCACTCACAAGAGAGGGTAATGGCAGTCTGAAAGATTTTGGAATTGATTTTAAAGTTGTGGAAATGCATGAGAATGAGATTGACATGAAGGAAGTTGAAAAGCAAATCAAAGCTGTAAGTCCAAAGATTGTCTATATTCAACGCTCTCGTGGATACTCTGCTCGCGATGCACTTTCTGCATACTATATTGGCGATATAATTAAGCAAGTAAAAGCCATAAAAAATGATGCAATAGTCATGGTTGACAATTGCTATGGAGAGTTCACAGAAGAGAAAGAGCCAACAGATTTTGGCGCAGACATTATGGCTGGAAGCCTTATAAAAAACCCAGGTGGTGGAGTCGCACCAACCGGTGGCTATGTTGTTGGAAGGGCTGACCTTGTTCGCCTTTGCGCAGGAAGGTTGACTTCACCAACGCTTGGAGCGGAAGTTGGCTCATATATGGCAAGCTATTATCCATATTTTCAAGGCATCTTCATTGCTCCACATGTGGTTGGTGGCGCGCTTAAAGGAAGCTTGCTTCTTGGAAAGGTATTTGAAACGCTTGGAATTGAAAGCACCCCAAAGGTTAATGAAGTGAACTGTGACATCATAAGATCAATCAAATTTAATGATGAAAAAAAACTTATTGATTTTTGTCAACTTGTTCAAAGTATGTCGCCGGTTGATTCAAATGTTGTGCCAATGCCTTGGGATATGCCAGGATACAATGATAAAGTGATTATGGCAGCCGGAACGTTTGTGCAAGGCGCATCAATAGAGCTTTCTTGTGATGGCCCAATCCGTCCACCATATATGTGCTATTTGCAGGGTGGTATCACTTACGAACATGTGAAACTTCTTGCCATCGCAACCCTTGAAAAAATGGGATAGAAACATAAATAATTTATTTTGAAAATAACCTATTATGAGAGGTGTAACAGTTATGAAATATGATTTGAGTAGATTAAATAAAAAAGATTATGAAACAATCATCAAAAGTTTGCCACCAAAATTTACTGGTCTTGGATATTTTCACGCAAGTCATCACAGTGTTGTGGATGAAAATACCATTGAAATGTATGATAAAGATCTTGATTTAATGTTTGATATGTGGGGTATATATCAAAAGGATGAAAATTGTACCACGATAATGGCTTCTGATTATTACGACTTTTTTTCGGTTGAGGTTCTGCTTTATGAAGATCATTTTGAAATACCAGAGTATGAAAATGAAGATTCAGTATTTTATTTTGAAAAAACGCAGGAACATCAAAAAGAATATAGAAAATTACTTGACGAGATCTTTAAAAATAAAAAATCAAAATTAGATTCTGATAATGATGATCAGCCAAAAAGTTAAGAAAAACACAAGGTTTAAGCATCAATTTATCAAATATTTTTTTTAAACGTTTGTATTTGATAGGATCAAAGTAGTATAATATACTCATAGATATGGCGAATTGCCGAAAAAATAAGGGAAAACTATTATGGATTTATTTAAAAAATGTGAAGAGGACGCACTCTATAAACAAGCGCAGGCAAAAGGGATTTACCCATACTTTCATCAACTTGAATCAAAACAAGATATCGTTGTTGAAATGGAAGGCAGACGCGAGATTATGATTGGAAGCAATAACTATCTTGGCCTGACAGGCAATCAAGAGGTTATTGATGCTGCAGTTGAAGCAACAAAGAACTATGGAACTGGTTGCAGCGGAAGCAGATTCTTAAACGGTTCGACTTTTGCGCATGTTCAACTTGAAAAAGACCTTGCAAAGTTTTTGAATAAAGAGGACTGCGTTATCATGAGCACAGGTTTCCAAACAAACCTTGGTATTATCTCTGCAATCTGTGGCAGACATGATGTTGTGCTTTGCGACAAAGAAAACCACGCATCAATCTATGACGCAATAAAACTCAGCTATGCTGAACTTATCCGATATAACCACAATGACATGGAAGATTTGGAAGCTAAACTCAAATCAGTTCCAGAAGATAAAGGCATTTTGATTGTGACTGACGGTGTGTTCAGTATGAGTGGAGATATTTGCAACCTTCCAAAGATTGTTGAACTTAAACACAAATACGGCGCAAGAATCATGGTTGACGATGCCCATGCTCTTGGAATACTTGGTGAAAACGGACGTGGAACAGGTGAGTACTTTGGCCTTGAAGATGAAGTTGATATCATCTTTGGAACATTTAGTAAATCACTTGCAAGCCTTGGTGGTCTTTGCGCTTGCAGTCACGAGGTTGCAGAATTCATTCGTCACAACTCTCGTCCATTTATCTTCAGTGCATCAATCACTCCTGGCTGTGTTGCAGCTGCATCAAAAGCACTTGAGATAATAAAAAGAGAGCCAGAACGCAGAAAAAATCTTCTTGAAATTACAGAATACATGCGCGAATGTTTAAGAAAACGCGGTATCAAATTTCGTGACAGCAAAGTTCCAATCATTGCAATCTATACCTATCAGCCAGAACTTACACTTCTTGCATGCAAACGTCTTTTTGAAGAAGGTGTTTATGTTAATCCGGTTCTTCCGCCAGCAACTCCTGTTGGTGAATGCTTGATCAGAACTTCATACACAGCAACTCACACTAAAGAGCTTATGGAAGAAGCAGCAGATAAAATCCAAAAAGTTTTCAAAGAACTTGGAATTATTGAGTAATAAGGAAGGATATTGATTATGAAATTAGCAGAAGCACTTTTAGAAAGGGTAGAAATAAAACAAAAATTAAACGTGTTGCAAAACAGACTTCTTAACAATGCAAAAGTTCAAGAAGGAATGGAACCAAATGAATATCCTAAAGACTTGCTAAAAGAACTTGACGAAAATATAAAAAAGCTTGAATTTTTGATTGTTCATATAAATAAAACAAATGAAATAACCAAAAATGAAAAAGGTTTCACGATATCTGAACTTATTGCAAAAAGAGATGTCCTTACTCAAAAGTATAGTATAGTACGTTTATTTCTAGATAATGGGAGTGCGGTAATAAATCGTTTGACTCACACGGAAATAAAACTTTTAACTACATTTTC
>JAFSVX010000002.1 GCA_017444785.1 Clostridia bacterium | reverse complement strand
TGTTTTTGACCACCAGAAAGCTTGATACCATTTTCCCCGAGTTTTGTGTCTATGCCTTTTGCAAGCGAGTTAACAAAGTCATAAATAGCCGCATCTTTAAGTGCATTCGTGATTTCCTCATCAGTTGCATCTTTCTTTGCAAGAAGCAAGTTTTCTTTGATTGTCATATCAAAGATATAAGGGAATTGATTGACAAGTGAGATTGCATTTCTCAAAGATTTTTTACTTAAATCATTGATGTTGACACCGTCAATCAGAACCTCTCCGCCGTCAACCTGATACATCTTTGACATCAGGCTTAAAAGCGTTGACTTTCCGCTTCCTGATTGGCCTACAAATGCAACTGTCGTGTTTTTCTCTATTTTGAAACTCAAATTTTCAAAAACATTAGTTGTTGAGACAAGTTTTTTGTAAGGACGTTTTAACTTCTTTCCTTTTTCGTTTTTGTTCACTTCTTCATAGTCTTTATATTGATATCTTACATTCTTAAATTCTATCTCACCGTTTGTGATATCAACATCTTTATTTCCAAATTTTTCTGTAACAAAGAAATGCTCATCAAACAGCATAAACATCCTGTCATTATTGATTTTTATTGATGATATTTTTGACCAAACGTTTCCAAGTTGCCAAATAATACCATAAAGCTGACCATGAAATGAATAAACTATAATAAATGATGAAAGAACAATCATGGACTTTTCAACCAAGATAACACCAATTACCATACTGATAACACCTGCAATTTCAATCATCAAATTTCTTGCATTAAAGAACAACGCCTCAGTTACATTTCGTTTAATAGATGCCTTTTTATATTCCTCATAGTAAGATTTTGAAACCTCGCTCAATTTATCTTCCAAAGAAATAGATTTAATATCTTTTTCGCTTGCAACAATCTGAGTTGTGAGTGAATTGATTTTTTCGCTTTTCTTTTTTTCTTCTTTGGTGTTGACCGCTCTGACTTTAACGCGCAGCATCTCCCATGCAACACATACAATAATCGTTGTAAAGATAATGATTCCTATAATCCAGTTTAATGTGGCAATATAGACAAGCATAACAAACCCAGAGATGATTTCAGTTATCATAATGATAATATCTGACAAGTTGTCTATGATTTCTTTTGGATCGTGAACAATTCTTTGTATAAATGTTCCGCTGTCATGATTTGAGTAGGTTTCCGAGTTAAGTTTAAATGCCTGTTTGGATAAATCAAGGTTTATTTCAGACATAATGACAACCGAGTATTTGTCATAAAGAATATCAGACACAAACCAAAAGATCCTTTGCCCCAAACTGAAGGCAAACGAAATCAAAAAATAGATTATCGCACTACGATAAACTGCATCTGTTAAAAAAGCAACAGCCTGCGCCATGGTAAGCGTGACACCAACAGTGCTGGCAGCAGCAAAGATGTTTATAATAATATATAAACTGACAACAAATTTATGTTTCTTAAAATAAGTAAAAATTGATAATTTATTTTTATTTTTTGTCATAAAAAAACTCCTTTATGTGATAAAGGAGTTCATTTTCTATAAAAAAATTATAAAAGAATATCCTTTATGCACATTGTATTAAATTTTTGTTAAATAAAACAGCAATGTTCATTTTTGATATCCTCCTTTTAAAATTTTGCTTTCGATTTAACAATCCTATTATATGCAATAAAAATTCATTTGTCAACACCAAAAACAAAAAATGTGGGAAATTCCCACATTTTAAGACTATGCACTTAAATAAAGATTTATTTTTCCATAGAATGTTTTAACATTGATTACATATTGTCCTGACTGAACATTTGAAAGAGATGAGCCTTCTGCAATCATGCTGTCGCCTGCATACACTTTCGCTTTTTCGCCTTTGGTAGACCTTAAAACATAGCTTACGTGGTCAACATGTGTGCACTTGGCATCAATGTTAACATTGTTTGTTTTGCTTCCTGTTTCAATTGAAACATTTGAAGAAATATGATCAAATTTCAAATTGATATTACCATTTGAATAAGCATAGACACTGCCTTGAAGCTTACTTGCTGTCAAATTTCTTCCGGCGTAAAGATTGATATCACTGCTTGTGCCATTAGTAAACTCAATGGTATTATACTCTGACTTAACATCAACTGCACCACTTGTGTTGGCAAGTTTAACAGCCCCCGTGTTTGTCTTTATCTTAACTTTATTCAGGCTTCCGTCAATACCCGCTGTGATACCACCATTTTGCACGTTTATATCAAGTAAGCCACTGACTTTTTTAACGGTTATAAATCCTATTCTGCTTGATACTACAAGTTCGTTTGCCTCATCAACATTAACCATACCACTGTCAGTTGTGATAGTCATGCATCTTGCAGATTTCACAGAAACTTTGCCACCTTTTGTTTTGATATTTGTTTTATTTTCATCAAGCAGATCCAAAGTGTTCAAATTCCCAAGTTTAACCTCACCACTGCTTGTCTTTACATCAACTTTAAAGTTGACATTGCCAGACTCGTCATCAAAACTTCTGATTGCACCAGAGGTTGTTTCAACATAAAGGTTGTTGCAAGACACGAATTTGATGTCCCCACCTTTACCATTCACCTTTATATCTCCATCAATAGCCGTTTTAATATTGACATATGAATTCCCTGATGTTGTTATATCAAGATTGTTCCCTGTGAGGTGTTCATCAATAGTAACCGACTTTCCAAGGTTAAATACAAGTTTGTCATTAGCCTTAAGTGATCCATCAACCGAAACACCGTCCGAGGTCTTGACATTAAACTCTTTAAGCACTGATGAGCCCACAGTTTTAACTGGTGATCCATTTGAATTTATAAAGATTGATCTTGTCCCTGACCTGAAAGCATATGCTGGCAATTTTAGTGTAAGGTGGAAAGTGTCATAGCTCTCTACCGCATAGATAAATTTCACAAATTCAGTGGTTTTAATTTTTAAATCGTTATCGCTTATGCCATAGTTTATTCCAGCTGAGCTTATCTTAGTTGTCGTGAAACCGGTAAAGTTTTGGCAAAAGCTGAAGCTTGATGAATAGTGATCATCAAACTCAATAGTGATAGGCACATTTTCAGTCTCGATATAGACATCGCCTGTGAAACTTTCAAGCGTAACATTTTTTTCATAGTTACCGACAAGGGCTGAAACATAGCGAACGCCAAAAATCTCAGTCCCAGGAGCCAAAAACATTATAAGTGCGCATGTAACAAAAAACAATAATACAAATGCAAACAGTAAGCATATTATTACCACAATTCTTTTACTTGTACTCATTTTTTCTGACCTCCATTTTATTTATTATATTATATCATATAATACATAATAAATCAATATTATATTGTAGCGGTTTGTTATCGTCAAATGATTTGACAGTTTTTTTAAATTCAATCTTTGTTTTAAGTGAATATAATTTTTTATTCCAAAACTGCCTTGATTCTGCGCACGCCTGCACTTGAAGCCTCTTCCTTTTTTATCACAAAGTGACCAAGCACACCGGTATGTTCAACATGAGGTCCTGTGCAGATTTCTTTTGAAGCACTGCCTATTGTATAGACTGAAACAATGTCAGGATATTTTTCAATAAACTGATGCTCTGCCCCGGCCTTGACAGCATCTTCCTTCTTCATTTCTTCTCTTGTGACGATTATATCATCTTTGATCCAACCATTGACAAGATTCTCAGCCTTTTTGATTTCCTCATCAGAAAGTTTATGGTCACAAGCAAAGTCAAATCGCATTCTTTCTGCCGTGATGTTGCTTCCCATTTGGTGAGAAGTTTCCCCAACAACTCTTTTAAGAGCAGCGTTAAGAAGGTGGGTTGCTGTGTGATATTTTGTTTCCATTTCACCACTGCCGGCAAGTCCACTTTTTGCAACTTGACTGTTAGCACGTGCAAGCTCTTGGTGAGCTTTAAACGCCTCTTGATAGCCCGCTTCATCAACTTTAAGTCCACGCTCTGCAGCCATTTCAATTGTCATTTCAATTGGAAAACCATATGTTTCATAAAGTCTGAAAGCAGCTTTACCACTGATAACTTTGTCTGCATCTGATGGAACATAGTTTGGATTATTCTTTGACATAAATTCAACTTTTCTTTGCATACCAGAAACGGTTTTGTCGAATTCTTTTTCGCCGGTTTCCAAAGTCTTATTAAATTTATCAATCTCTGCCTTTATGCTTGAAAGGATATAGTCTTTCTTTTCCACCAAAAGAGGATAAGCATTGTTATAGACCTCATCAATATAAATTCTTGCAACCTCGATAAGTCCGTCAGTGTCAAGACCAATCTTCTTTGCATGGCGAATTGCACGGCGAAGAAGTCTTCTTAAAATATATCCCGCTCCAACATTGCTTGGAAGAATACCATTTTTGTCCCCAATAAGCATAACGCCGGTTCGCATATGGTCGGCAATAATTCGCATAGATTTTGTCTGCTCTGCACTTTCATCATATTTTATGTTTGCATTTTTCTCTATTGATGCAATAACGCCAGCAAAAAGGTCAGTTTTATAGCAGTCAGTAAGTCCATTTAAGAACATCAAAAGTCTTTCAAGACCAAAACCGGTATCAACGTTTTTGTTTTTAAGTGGAACATAGCCATTTTCAGTTTTTTCATACTGCATATAAACATCATTGCCAATCTCAACATATCTTCCACAGCCACAAGCTGGGCCACAGTTTACCCCACAAGCTTTATCATGGCGTGGATAGAACCACTCATTATCAGGGCCACAAGGTGTTCCAACCGTTCCTTCAAGCTCCCACCAGTTATCTTCTTTTGGAAGATAGAAAATTCTGTCCTTAGTTATTCCAAGTTCTTGAAGATATGAAGCAGTTTCCTCATCACGAGGTGCACTTTCGTTACCTTCAAAAACAGTAGAACAAATTTTGTTTCCGTCAAAGCCCAAAACTTTTGTCAAAAACTCAAAAGTCCAAGCGGTCTTTTCTTTCTTGAAATAGTCGCCCAAACTCCAGTTACCCATCATCTCAAAAAATGTGCAGTGCACTGGGTCACCAACACTTTCAATATCAATTGTTCGAACGCAACCCTGCACATTGCAAAGCCTTGTCTTTCCGCTTGGATGCTTTGCACCAAGAAGATAAGGCATCAGTGGTTGCATGCCCGCAACATTAAACATAACACCAGTTGTACCATCACCAATAAGAGAGGCAGCACCAATGTCAATATGTCCCCTGCCTTTATAGAAATTTAACCATTTATCACGTAATTCTTTACTTGTTATTTTCATAATATCCTCGATTATTTTTGTTTGCATTGCGCTAAACTTGTTATATCTTTACTTTGTCCGTTTTCAAGTATTTTCTTCACACTGCCATTTTGAAACAACAATGTTTCACCAAAAGCAACAGCTTTGTCATCTTGAACTAAAATATATCCGCCGTCAGTCATCCCAAAGATGTCAAACATTTTACTGTCTTTAAGGCATAAATCAAAAGTTGAAATGCCATCAATTTGATCGATTTTTGCCCTGTTCATGTGTGGATAGACTTTAAACGAAACAAAGCCAAGTCCGTCAATTGTTTTTGGAAAGTATGAATCATGAAATTCTTGTTCATTGTCCGGCTGAATGTAACATTCGTCCGCCAAATTTATCGTTCCTGCACTCTGTCCAATAACAACACCATTATAACTTTTTAAAATCTCTTTCAAACCTATTTCATTGAAATATTTGTTTTGAGTTGGTGTATGTCCACCTGACAAGAACACAATATCGGAATTTAAAACTGTTTCTTTAATATTCCCATCAAAAGAATGATCTAATATTGAAAGTCCAGCAACGTTTATTCCGTCAAGTTTTAAACTTTCTGCAAAATAATTTGCATATGTCTTTGTCTTTTCAAAACCGTCAGGGTTGCTTGCTATCCAGCAAAGTTTTATATCTTTTCCAATAAACTTTTTAAGATTATCAACAAATTTATTTTCATTATTTAAGGTTGTAACAACCTTTTTACCGTCAACAGTTTTTGTGCTTCCAACATTACTTGTCAAAAATATTGCTTTCATATTTTCTCCTATTGTGGCATTTTGAAGCCGTCTTTCAGTGAAACTGTGCGGTTGAATACCATTTTGTCTGCAGTTGTATCTTTATCTAAGCAGAAATATCCGTTTCGAAGGAATTGGTATCTGTCATTGAAATTAAAGTCAACGCCGTCCTCAACAAAGGCGTTTCCCAAAACTTTTAAAGAGTTTGGATTGATGACAACATCTCCGTCAGAGCCCTGCTCTTTTCCGCCGGCAAGCTCGTTTTCTTCTTCTTTTGGAAGGGTAAGATTTTCAAAAAGTCTTGCCTCAACCTTTTTGCATCTATCGGCATTTATCCAATGGATTGTACCCTTGACTTTCTTTGTGCAGCCACTGCCACTTTTTGTGTCTTTGTCATACTCGGCATAGATGGAAGTTACATTTCCATTTTCGTCTTGATCGAAGCCCGTGCATTTAACAATATATGCACCCATAAGGCGAACCTCGTTGCCAGGATAAAGCCTGTGATATTTTGGGACAGGCTCTTTCATGAAGTCATCTGCTTCAACATAAAGGTTTCTGCCAAAATAGTATTTACGTTTTGTGCTTTCCTCGTTTTGTGGATAGTCATCAAGTTCAATCTCTTCCTGCTTTCCTTCTGGCATATTTGTAATCACCAATTTTATTGGATTTAATACTGCCATAACCCTGCGCGATACCTTGTTAAGAGTATTTCTCACAAAATAGTCAAGCATTGCAGGATCAATAACTGAAACGCTTTTTGAAATTCCCGCCGCATAGACAAAATCAATCAAACTTTGTGGCAAAATTCCACGTCTGCGAAGTCCGATGATTGTGTAAAGCCTTGGATCGTCCCAACCGCTGACTTTTCCCTGCTCCACAAGTTTTTTGATAAATCTTTTACCAAGAATGACACCCTTTATATAAAGATTTGCATACTCGATCTGTCTACTGTGGTTTTTAAGCCCACTGTTTTCCACCACCCAATTATAAAGTGGGCGGTGATCTTCAAACTCTGGGCCACAAAGACTGTGAGTTACACCTTCCAAACAGTCATCAAGTGGGTGTGAAAAGTCATATGAAGGATAGATATTCCAACTTCTGCCAATTCTTTGGTGATCAAGATACTGAATCCTGTAAATGACTGGATCACGCATGTTCATGTTTGGTGAAGCCATATCTATTTTTGCGCGAAGACATCTTGAACCCTGCTCAAATTCGCCATTTTTCATGCGCTCAAACAAGTCAAGGTTTTCTTCAACGCTTCTGTTTCTGTATGGGCTTTCTTTTCCCGGCTCGGTCAAAGTTCCACGAGTTGCAGAAAGTTCCTCTGCGGAAAGGTCGCAGACATATGCCTTGCCTTCTTTGATAAGTTTAACAGCAATCTCATAGTTTTGCTGAAAATACTCGGTTGCATAATGAATTGCACCCCACTTATATCCAAGCCATTTAACGTCTTCTTGCAATGCGTCAACGTACTCTTGTTTTTCTTTTTCTGGGTTTGTGTCGTCATAGCGAAGATTACAAACGCCACCATATTTGAGCGCCGTGCCATAGTTTATAACAATATTGCGCACGTGCCCAATGTGAAGATATCCACTTGGCTCTGGTGGATGACGAGTTTGTATTCCGCCACTTATCTTACCAGAAAGAATATCTTTGTTTATTTCTTGTTCAATAAAGTTTGTGGCCTCAATAGGCTCTGCCTTTTTTATTTTATCCATAAATTTTCCTTTTTTATTATCTGCTAAATCACTGTTTATTAAAATGATTTTTTTGTTTTATTCACTGAAAATGTCGTCAGCACCGGCGAAGTCAACTTCTGTCATCTCGTCTTGTGGAGGAGGTGGCATCAATCCCTCAAGGTTTTGTTCCATACTCTTTTGGTTCGCATTTTTTTCAAGGTCTGCAAAACTTACCCTGCTTCCAATCCAAGCAAGAGGTATTGTTCCAAGTTCACCGTTTCTGTGTTTTGCAACAATAAGCTGAACTTGATAATTCTTTGGCGCCTCTTGACCTTTTGCAAGCGCTGTTGCAGGGTTTTGGTCATCTGGACGATGCAAGAATATAACAATATCTGCGTCTTGCTCAATCGCACCAGAGTCACGAAGGTCTGAAAGCCCAGGAACACTGTTTGGTCGTTTTTCAACCGCACGAGAAAGCTGTGAAAGAAGAATTACTGGCACATTGATCTCTTTTGCCAAAATTTTCATTCTTCTTGAAATCTCACGGATCTTGTCTTGCTGGCTGTCGCTTTTCACATCACTTTCCATAAGCTGCAAATAGTCAATCATGATCAGGTCAAGCCCGCGCTCACGTTTAAGTTTTCTGCACTTTGACATAATCTGCGATGGAGTGTTAAGCGCGTTGTCATCAACATAGATTTTGCAATTTGAAAGTTTCTTGTGTGCCTTCCAAAGTTTTGTCCAGTCCTGATCCTCAAGTTCACCGTGAAGTGCCTTTGTCATGTCAACATTTGCGACAGAGCACAGCATACGCTGAGCAAGTTGCTCTTTGCTCATCTCAAGGCTGAACACTGCACATCTTGCATTGCCTTCAAGCGCGGCGTTTGAAACAACATTCATTGCAAAGGAAGTTTTACCGACAGATGGACGCGCCGCCAAGATGATAAGGTCACTCTTTTGAAGTCCATTTGTCATGCGGTCAAGCTGATAGAATCCCGTTGGAACACCTCTTACCTTTCCGCCACCTTTGTTTATGTCGTCAAATGTTTCCATAACGTCAGACAAACTGTCCGCAAGTTTTTCAAGCGCAGATACTTGCCCTTTTTCAGAAATTTCAAAAATAGCCTTTTCTGCAAATCCAAGGGTATCCTCATTTTCGCCTGAATAGGCCTTATTGATAATCTTGTTTGATGCAACAATAACCTCACGAAGAGTGCTGTTTTTCTTGACAATGTCAACATAGGTTGCATAGTGTGCCGCACTTGGAAGAGTGTTTGTCAAACTTGTAAGATAAGAAATACCACCAACCGATGCGATTTGGTCGTGGCTTTGCAAATAGTCTGCAAGGGTTACAAAGTCAATAGGTTTATTTGCCTTGTAAAGCTCTTGCATAGCATTAAATATAATTTTGTGAGACTCAGAATAAAAGTCGTCCTCTTTAAGGCGCGCAACAATATTCAGCGATGCATCACTGTCAATCATGGCACTGCAAAGCACAGACTGTTCCGCCTCCAAACTATTAGGCATATTTTTTGGAAGAGTCACTTTATCTTCTTGATTTTTTCTTTTTTTATCTTCAGCCATAAATACTTCCCCTTATACTTATGTATTAAGTATAAATTTAAAACTAAATATTGTCAAGATTTTATTGGATTTGCTTTTAAGAAAAATTTTTCATTCCATCTTTTTAAAGAACAAAATAAAATTTTTACATAATAAAAGTCAACACCATTTAAGATGTTGACTTCAGTTAAAAACCACAAAATTATTCCCAATCAAGATCTGGCAATTCTGGAATTTCATCAGAATTATAAGTAATTGCATATGCTGAATACATTTTAGAGCTATCTCTTACTGCATGAACTGCTGAAATAATTAAATTATCACTGATCACAACATAAACTTCTTCATCATAACTGTAATATGATAATTCAAATACACCATCAGTAAGTAATGAAATATTTTTTAATCCATTTTCATCTTCGTTAAAACAATTAAAATACTGTCCTAAAAAATCATCAAAACCAACTACCCCATCATAATTGCCAGAATCTGTAGAATCACCAGCATAAATTCCTTCACTTTCATACGCGTGATAATAGTATTTATCAGAAAAAGTCCAGTCCTCATAATAACTATTGTCAACATTTTTACAATAACGATAGGTCTTATCATCATTATATATCTCAAATTCTGAAAGTGTGTATTCGTCCAATGATACCATAGTTGCTTTAACTGAATTTTGATTTCTTGTTTTTGTAGTAACATCTTGTATTAATCTGTCAATATCATAAACCTCATACTTCTTTTGAACAAACATACCTTCATAACTAAAAACCATATTAAATGAGCCAGCATTTTCTGTTCCTTGGGATGTAACCATAGAATTTGTTATACTGATATTTTCTGTTGTTCCATCTGCTTTATGATAAATAATTTTTGCATTTGAAAAATCAAATTCATCTCCAACAACATAATTTGTTGCAATTCCTGAAACTTCAATATATTGAGATGTTTCATTATTTCTGTTTTCTGCACCTGTTTCACATCCAGTGAACACAAATGGCAAAGCCAGTGTAAACAAAGCAAAGCATATACATAAAATCTTTTTCATCTTTTTCATTTGATAATTTCTCCTTTTTATTATCTTTATGATACTTACCTAGTTCCGTTTTGTCAAGCAAAACAAAAAAAATGAATATTTACACAAATCAGATGCACTCGCATCCGCTCGGTATGACATAACCTTATAAACTTATTGCATAACTTCATTTAATAAAAGGATTTCAGGGCGAAATTTAGATGCAGAACAAGGCAACAAAAAATCGCGACGCTCGATTTTATTTTCATAAATGAGTGTGTCGCGATTTTGTAGTTAACACAGTTCTGCGCTAAATTTCGCCCTGAAATTAAATTTTGATTCTTTCGAAGATCGAATATATCACATTTATCAGTGTTGGTGAAAGAATTGTAAGGATCACTATGAACAACTTTTGGGTAAGATCAACCGTGCCAAGCTGGAAGAAGTTGGCTGGATTGATAACTATTCCAAGGAAGCAAAGCGAAGCCATGATAATAAATAAAAGTGTTGTCAAAACTGTCCAGGGTTTGCAGAGTCTCATAAGCAGGCCAAGACCTGTGAATGTTAAAGTTATTGCACACATTGTGCTGAGAAGTGTTTGCATTTCCGCCCCTGCGATCGTGCCATTTGTGAGGTATACAAACATATAGACTGCGCCGATATTAAGCAGTAATGTTATGGCACCTGGAAGCGCATTTCGGATAAGATTATAGATAAATTTACCCTGCACTTGATTATCATTTGGCAAAAACGCCAGGAAGAAGGATGGTATACCTATAACACAAGTTTCCATCAAAATAAGTTGTGTCGTTGAGAGTGGATATGGCGTCTGCAATATAAGTGTAACAATGCTGAAAATGATTGTGAATATTGTTTTCATAAAGAAGAGCGATGATGATTTTTGAACATTGTTTATAACTCTTCTTCCTTCCAAAACAGTTGCAGGCATGCTTCCGAAATCACTGTTTAAAAGCACCATATGTGAGACGCTTCGAACCGCCTCTGAACCACTTGCCATGGCGATTGAGCAATCCGCCTCTTTCAAAGCAAGAATATCGTTGACACCATCACCAGTCATGGCAACAGTGTTACCAGCAGTTTTCATTGCCTTGATCAAGATTGCTTTTTGTTCAGGAGTTACACGACCAAAAACGGTATATTTATTTGCCGCAGCCATGACCTGTTTTTCATTAAGTCCTTCAAGGTTGATGAAAGACTCGGTGTTATCAACGCCCACACGCTTTGCAATTTCTGCAACAGTCAGTGGGTTATCGCCTGAAATAATTTTCACTTTAACACCATTGTTTTTAAACCAAGAGATTGTCGAAATCGCGTCATCACGGATCCTGTCCTCAAGGATCAAAAGCGCAATTGGTGTTCTGTTTGAAGGCGGATTATCCTTGATAATATTATTTGTTGAATGAGCAAGCAACAGCACACGATAGCCGTCTTTTGCATACTGCTCAATCATGTTTTTGATTTTGTCATCATCAAGGTTAGGCATAACGAATTCTGGCGCACCCATGATATATGTTCCTGCGTTTTCGAAGGTTACGGCGCTCAGTTTTCTTGATGAAGAGAATGGAACAGTTGAAACAGGCTTAAGCTCTTTATTATAGCCAAAATAGTTAATAAGAGCCTGACTTGTTTGGTTGTTATCCCCAAGTGCAGAAAGCATACTGCCCATAATTCTTTTAAGAGTAAAGTTTGTATTATTGAGTTGCAAACAGTTATAAACTTTCATTGTGCCATCAGTGATTGTTCCGGTTTTATCAAGGCAAAGCACATTCACGCGGGCAAGCATTTCCACGCAGTAAAGGTCTTGCACAAGGGCTTGACGGCGCGCAAGCTTGATGACAGAAACTGTCAATGCTACAGAGCTCAGCAAAAACATTCCCGCAGGAATCATACCAATTATTGATCCCGCCGTCTGGGTGATAGTCTTTGTAACCGAGCCAGTCGCACGATAGTTGTTAAGATACATAAGTATCGCGATTGGAATGATGATCATACCAATAACTCTTATGATTGTTTTAAGAGAGTTGAAAAGCTCACTTTTTGGACGTTTATATTGCTTAGCTTTTGCAGCGAGTTGCTGAATATAGTTGTTTTCACCAACCTTTTCAACTCTTGCTCTGCATGAGCCGCTGACAACAAAGGATCCGGCATAGATCACGTCGCCTGCCTTTTTCTTAATTGGCAAGCTTTCACCGGTAAGCATACTTTCATTGACTTCGATTTGACCTTCGACAATTCTGCTGTCGGCAACAATTTGCTTACCATTTGAAAGCACAACAATATCATCAATAACAATGTCATCAGTTGTTATCGTATACTCTGCCCCGCCACGCATAACTTTGACCGCTGGTGCTGTCAACAGGCTCAGCTTTTCAATAGTTTTCTTTGCACGGATTTCTTGAATAATACCAATCAATGTGTTGACAACAATGATCACCATAAACAAGCAGTTTGACCATGCCCCAACACACATTAAGCTTATTGCAACCGCAAGACACAAAACGTTAAAGAATGTGAAGATATTTTCAAAGAAAATTCTTTTATATGTCTTGACGTTCTTGTTTGGCGTAACGTTGGTTTGACCTTTGTTGATACGCTCTTGCACTTGCTCGTCAGTAAGACCAATGTTGGCATCTGTTCGAACACGTTTCACACGCGTAGGCCTTTTCTCGACCTCTTGAGCTTTTCTTCTGAAAATCTTACTCCACAAGCTTGGCTTTTTGTCTTTTGACTTTTCTTCTTTTTCTTTCTTTTTGTCAGAGATGTTTTTAGATTTATTCTCAGTCGCAACCTCGATTTCTGGCTCTTCCACAACAAGAGGTTTTGCAACTATTTCCTCTTTCTTTTCTTCAACTTTTTTATCAGCTTGTTTCTTAACATCGCTGCTTACTTTTTTATCATCAAGCTTTGCCTTTTTGTCTTTACTTTTTAAAGCCTTATTCTTTTCTGTTTCAGCTTTATTTTTATCAGTGTTCAAAGAAGATGTGCCTGTCTTTTTCACATCAACATTTGCAGAACCAGCCTCTTTCTTTACCTCAACCTTTTCCGCTGGTTTTATATCTTGTTTCTCATCTGCCGCAGGCTTCTTTTGATCCTCGGCAGAAACTTTTTTGCTTTGAGAAATAACATCTTCAATTTTTACTTGCTTAGTATTATTTTTTGCCATTTTATCTTCCTTTCTTTCATGATGATATGCACGACTTATATAAAATATAATATAATACAAGCTGGTAAATGTCAACTTTTTTCTCAAGTTGATTAAATTTTAAAAAAGTGTTGATTTTATTTAATGTGTGTGCTACAATACAATCAGTTCCTTGCTTGGAAAGTATTTTTTCAAGCCGAAGAAGTCCAAAAGGAGGTATAAATATGAAAGCATACGAAGTTTTATACATTATTGACAACGCAGTAACTGATGAAAAACGTGAAGAAATCGTTAACAAAGTTAAAGCACTTGTTGAAAATAATGGCGGAAAAGCTGAGGAGCCTGAAAAATGGGGTCTTCGTAAGTTTGCATATCCTATTGCATACAAAAACGAAGGATACTATGTGCTTATGAATTTTGAAGCACCAGTAAGCGTTCCACAAATTTTAAACAGTCAATTGCTTATCATGGAAGGCATTGTTCGTTTCATGGTTTCAGCAAAATAAGTAAAGAGGGGTAAAACAAATGAACAAAGTAATTTTAGTTGGAAACTTAACAAAGGATCCAGAACTTACAACAACAAACAGTGGAGTATCACTTTGTAAATTCACACTTGCAGTGCAAAGAAGATTTGCCGGCAGTGATGGTGAGCGTGAGGCTGATTTCCTTCCAATCATAGTTTGGAGAGGTCAAGCAGACAACTGCTATAAATACCTTAAAAAAGGAAGCAAATGCTCAATTTCTGGAAGCATTCAGACAAGATCATATGATGCACCAGATGGCACAAGAAGATATATCACTGAAATCGTTGCCGATGAAGTTGAATTTATCACAACAAAAAATGGTGGCGATGACGAAACTCCAGCAAATGAGAAACCTGTTGGGGAAAAGAAAGAAGATGTTGTGGCAAAGTTTGAGCCTATTGATGACGACAATCTTCCATTTTAAGATTTTAAAGGAGAATAATGATGGTTAAAAAGCAACTTAAAAATAATGATGCTTATGACGATAAAAATCCTAAGAAAATAAAGAAAACACCAAAGAAAGTTTGTGCTTTCTGTGCAGAAAAAGTTGAAGTGATCGACTATAAAGACACTGCAAGACTTAAAAAATATATGACAGAAAAAGGAAAAATCATTCCACGCAGAACGACTGGTGTTTGTGCAAAGCATCAGAGAGAGCTTACAAATGCAATCAAAAAAGCACGCGTTATGGCTCTTCTTCCATACAAAAACAACTAATAGTCAATGCTAATTTTATGAAATAAATAGTTTAAACAAAACAAAAACTCGCAAAATTGCGAGTTTTTTATTTCAAAGGAAAGGTGGTGCATAGGGCGTAATTTTTATAAGGGAAGGGACTACACCCTATGCACCGTTTAGTTTTTAAAATAATATTTAACGCTTTCCCTGAGAATATCAGACAAAAACCCCAGAGCAGCAGAAAGCACGAGATTTTTGTTTTTAAGCAAAGCAAACAGGTTCACCATTGTATCCGTTGTTACATGGCGGTTCTGTTTGCAAAGCTTAAATCAAAAAGAATTGCTTTATGCGGTTAATTCAGTCCGCTTTGTAAGCAAAGCGGAACCAAAACGGGAAGAGATTTCCCCTATGCACCGTTTAG
>JAFSVX010000024.1 GCA_017444785.1 Clostridia bacterium | reverse complement strand
TTTTGAATAATAAAAATAATGAAGAGCATGTTTTAAAACATGCTCTTCATTATTTTTTTTAAGTTTGATTATTAATAAAATTTTATTTATTCAATCTTAAATCTTGGCCGTCGATGTGAAGGAGGAGGCTTTCGCGTTTGTTGACAAGACGACTGAAAATCCTCTCATGATAGCGGTCAATGATGCCGTCAAACGCAAGGTTTGTTGTGATCACTGTAAGTTTTCCAAGTCTTGACCTTTCTGAAAGTATCAAATAGAAATATTCGAGTGTAACATTTTTTAATATTGGCTCGGTTCCAAGATCATCAATCACAAGCACATCTGGATCAATCAGTGTGTCAAGATAGCCGGCTTTTTCTGGCCCAAAACTTGTGTGATATGAAAGGAAAAGGTTATTCATGGCGAAGGCAGAGATAAATGTGACAAGATTTCCTTTATCAAGCATCTCTTTTGCAAGACAGCTTGCAAGGAATGTCTTACCAACGCCGGTTTTACCTGAAAGTATTAAGGTTTTGTATTTTGTGTTTGGATATTTGTTGGCTATTTCTTCAAAAATATCTTTTATTTTATTTAGTTGTGATTTATGATTTTCATCTTTTGCAATGTCGGTTGAAAATGCAGAAAAAGGTTGGAGCTCAAGCTGAGCCATGCCACTTTCATTTAAAATTTCATGGCTGAGTTTTTCTTTAAGGCATCTGCACATTTGCCCATTGATATAGCCGGTATCGTTACATTTTTTGCAAGCATAGTTTGGAACAAGGTCTGAGCTTTCAAGTCCAAGGCTTAAAAGAATTGCATTTTTTGAATTTTTTATTTCCTGCAATTTGGTTTGTTTTTCTTTGATATTTTCACCAAAGGCACGAGCTTTTCCAATTTCAAACGAAAGTTCATGCTCTTTAAGTTCAAGCTCTGCAAACTTAGAGTTTTTTCTTGCTGTCATCATATTTTTGATCGCTTGATTTTGAGCATTGATTCTTGAATAAGCGATCTCTTGTTGGCATTTGAGTAATATTTGATTTCTGTCCATACTATACCTCTATATCATCAAGGGAGTCAAACAATGCATTGAGCTGATCTTTTGTGTATTCCCTTTGAGTGAAGTTTGCGTTTGTGTTTGGTTTGCTTGAGTCTGCTTTAAGAGTTTCAAGCTCTTTCTGTGCCTCAGGCAAAGTTTTGATATTTTTTTGGTTGAGTTCAGAAAGAATTTTATTCATAAAGCGCAGTGGGGAAGTGGCAGTTTTTGACTTCTCACACACAAGCATAATGACATCTTCTGGCATATTCCAAACTTCTGTCCATGTTCTGAAAAATTCTCGGTCGGAAGAGTTCACTCTGCGCACAAGTCCAAGTTTGTCAAGAACTGTTTTAATGTTGTTATCATTTTGGACAACGCCCTCGGTATAGTGATTGATTGCATCAACGCTGACAAGTCCAAGTTTGAAAAATTTATTTACAACTTCGTCCATAAGTGACAGGCTTCTGACGTCTTGCTTATAGCAATAGAAAGCAAGAAGTGAGAGGGCTTCTTCATCATAGCCTTTATTGATCCACTCTTTGATGTAAATATCAACAGTGCTGTCAAGGTTTTGATAATAAAGACCAAGTGTTGATGTAACCTTCTTTGCAACTGCAAACATCATCTCACGCTCTTTGCTGTATTCCTCGATTTCTTGCAAAGTAAACAGTTTTTGTTCGAAATATTTTGTCAAAAGCTCATCAAGTTTACTAAATCCGCCTTTTTTGTTCTGCGATTTTGCAACCTGCAAAATGACATTGTGTGTGAAACCAAAAGTGTTTGTCCACTTAAGATACATGTTTCTCTCTTCAAGGTCGCCATCACGCGAAAGTCCAAGCGCTTTCAAAACATCTTTGACCTGAGCAGAAGATTGCTCTTGCTCCAAGAGTTTATCTTCAACTGCGGTTGCACTTTTAATGCCCTCTTGCTCAAAACTTTTTGCGACTGCCAAAATATATGGGTAATTGATAGAAGTGCTTTTTAAAGTTGTGCAATATTTAATGATCATCACCAAAGCCTCTGGCTCGAAGTGGTGATTTTCGATAAGGTTATAGTATTCGTTGAACTCGATTGGTTTGATCATTCTGCCAGAGAGTATTGTTTGAATTTGGTTGTTGAAATCCTGGTATTTGCTTTTCTCACGCAGTTTGCTTCTGCCATAGTTCTCTTTAGGGCTGAGATACTTGACTTCAAAAGGGTTACTGTTTACAATTTGCACAAGGCCAACTTCCTGCCAATAGCTGTAGGCAGAAAAAATCTCGTCTTCAGAAAGAGAAAGTACAGTACTCATTCTGTCCAGCGAGTTGTCGTCTGCATGAGGCGTTGTGCACATAAAAAGGCCATAAAGATACACCTTGACTGCATTTTCTGGTGCAGAAGGGAGAAACTCGTTTATAAAAGCGTTGTCCACTGCCGTGGAAGATTGCATAGCCAAATGGCTTGAAAAACTGCAAAGTGCCATATTATTTTCCGCCTTTTGAAAATAGTTGATTTTTTAGCAATATAAATATATAATATCACTAATATATAAAAATTTCAACATTTTTTGCAAGCTTAAATGCAAAACATTTCAAAAAAAAACTTTGAAGGAGGATAAGCATGAAAATAATTCACACCGCGGATTTACATATTGACAGCAAGATGCAGAGCAATTTGCCAAAAGAAAAAGCATCTCAGCGCAAGAAAGAAATTTTGCTTACCTTTGAAAATATGGTGGAGTTTGCCTCTGATAACAATGTTGAGATCATCATGATTGCAGGCGATATGTTTGACACTTCAAAGATTAGTGTTGCCACAAAACATCGCATTTCCAACATTTTTAAAGCACATAATGATATAAAATTTGTGTATCTTGCGGGAAATCATGATGAAAAAAACATAATCAGTGAGTTTGAACAGTCGCTTGATAATCTTTATGTTTTTGGTGATAACTGGACAACTTTTAATTTTGGTGGAATAGACATCACTGGTGCAAGAATAGAGGGGAAAAGTCAGTCAGTATATGACTCGCTTTTGCTTGATAAAGATAAATTCAATATTGTTGTTTTGCATGGTCAAATTTCAAAGTATAACCTTAAAAGTGAAAACTTGATCAATCTTACCAAGCTGAAAAATAAAAATATTGACTATTTGGCGCTTGGGCATATTCACTCTTACGAATCTGACAAACTTGATGAACGTGGGGTTTATGCATACAGTGGTTGCCTTGAAGGAAGAGGCTTTGACGAGTGCGGAGATAAAGGTTTTATTTTACTTGATGTAAAAAATGATACTTTTAAATATGATTTTATACGTTTTGCAAAACGAAATTTAAATGAAGTGGAAGTTGATATCACTGGCAGAGCTGATTGGTTTGATATTGAAAATGTGGTCATGAAGTCTGTGCAAGATATTGATAAAGACGATCTTATTAAGGTTACGTTGGTGGGAAAATATACACTGGAGCTTTCAAAACAAGTTCAGCATTTGCAGGAAAAATTGAATGCAAAATTTTACTATGCAAAGGTGAAAGACGAAAGCGTTATGAAGGTTGACCAAGGTGATTTGATGCATGACGTTTCACTTAAAGGTGAGTTCATTCGTCAGGTTCTTGCAAGTGATCTGTCAGACAAAGAAAAAGAGGACATTATTCTTGTGGGAATAAAAGCGCTTGGTGGGGAGGATATCGAATGAAACTGATTTCGTGTTATATTGAAAATTTCGGCAAACTCCAGGCGCAGTCATTTGATTTTTCTGACGGATTTAATTCAGTTTTGCAGAAAAATGGCTATGGCAAGACCACGCTGGCAAACTTTATCAAGGCGATGTTTTATGGAATGAGTGCAACCACAAAAAAAGACCTTGACCAAAATGACAGAAGAAAATATACTCCATGGCAGGGCGGTGCTTATGGTGGTGCGCTTTGCTTTGAAACAAATGGCAAAAGCTATAAGGTGGAAAGGTTTTTCGGCAAAAAAGAATCTGATGATACTTTTGTGCTTTATGACTTGCAAACGGGCAAGCAATCCAATAACTTTTCTGAAAATTTAGGCGTTGAACTTTTTGGAATTGACGCAAATGCCTATGAAAAATGCACTTTTATTCCACAGAAAGAGCTTGACGGTGGCATGAATGAGTCGCTCCAGAGTAAACTTTTAAGTATGTTCAGTGGCATTGATAACTCTGAAAGCTTGGAGAGTGCAACAAATATTATTGATGAAAAGCGTGCCGAGATAAAAAAGCAAAACAAAACAGGAAAACTTTATGATGTGCAGGTACAAATTGAAACGGCAGAGCAAAAAATTGCAAATTTGAAGGATTTGGAGAAGTCAACCACTGCACTTAACACTCAAATTGCAGAAAATGATGCAAAGATTGATGTTTTGAAGAAGGAAAAAGAGGAAATAAGCGCAAAAATTTCTGCAGTTGCTGAAAATGAAAAGATTATTGCCAATCAGAAATATATTCAAGAAAACAAGGCAAGAAAGGTTGAACTTGAAAAACAGTGTCAATTTTATAAGAAAATTGTTGGCGATGAAAAACTGACAATTCAAGATGTCTTGAATGTTGAAAATAAGAATAAAGAATATCATGGAACTTTGGCAAAACTTGAAGCAATCAAGTCATCAAACCAAGAAAGTGCAGATTTTGTGGCACTGAAAAGGTCTTGGGGAGATAATTATCCAACAAAAGAAGAGATCGCAAGTGCGATTGAACAAAAAGAGAAACAGGGCAAGCTTGAAACGGAAATTGAATTGATGCAAAATTCGGTTGGAAATTTGGCAAAGTCAAGCGATGTGCCAAAGAAAAAAGATGTCATTGTTTCGCTTTGCTTGTCTGCAATTTTGCTTGTTTTGGGTGTGGCGATGTTGTTTGTGAACAATATCGTTGCAATCGTTTCCTTTGTTGTTTGTGCTGTGGCGCTTGGTTATGCCGGATTTAAGTATTTCAAACACTATATTGAAGAGCAGACGAGAGGGGCAAGGAAAATCAATGCTCAATTTGAAGAAGATGATTTGAAGAAAAAGCAAGATAGCCATGCAGAGATTAAAAAGTATCTTGATGATTTCAAAAGTAAATTTGGTATTGAATATGAGTTGACAACTTCAAGTCTTTCAGATCTTCTTGCGAAAGTGAAAGAATATGAGATTGCACTTAAAAGGCAGCAGGATGTAGAAAGGAAGACTGCAGAAACCGAAAATAGTGCAAAAGTGCTTTTGAATGATATGAATAAATTTTTTGCAAGATTTGCTTTTCCAGAAAATCTGCAAAAAGTGGAAGAAAAATTGGCACTGCTTCGAGAAATTTGCACTGTTTATCCAAAATTGATAGATGAAATTGAGGCTATTGATAAAAAACTTGCAGAATTTGGTGAAAATGCGCAAAAAAATAGTGAAATTGCAAATATTGACAAGTTTGATATGCAAAAATTACAATCAGAGGAAAGGGAGTTGCAACAAAAAATTGATAAACTTGTTGAAATTCGCTCTGACTTAAACAATAAACTTGGCAATATTCAGGAAGAAGTTTTGGGGCTTGATGACTTGCAGAATGATCTGGCAATGCTTAAAGAAGAAAAAGAAGAACTTAAGTATCAGCTTAAAACTTACGAAAAGGCAAAGGAGTTTTTGCAACTTGCAAATGACACACTTTCTGCAAAATTCTTGGCACCAATGAAGCAAAGTTTGAATAACTATCTTGGCAAATTTGTCAGCCAAAGTGAATTGGAACTGAGCCCTGACATCAATATGAACATATCATTTGATAAAAACGGTGCGACAAGGGAACTTGCATATTTAAGCAAGGGGTATAAGGGGGTTGTGGATCTTTGCATACGCTTTGCCCTTGTTGATGCTCTGTTTGAAAAAGAAAAACCATTTCTTATTCTTGATGATCCATTTGTCAATCTTGATGAAGAGAAACTTGCAAGCGCAATGAAACTCTTGAAAGATGTAGCGAAGGAGTATCAAATTATTTATTTAGTCTGCCACAATTCAAGGGCATAATTTAACACCTAAGCTGTGTTTCTGTCAAACTTTCCACACACTCATTTATTTAATATAAAATCGTGCGTGTCAAATTTGCCGAGCCTTGCTTAGCTGCCAAATTCTGCCCTTGAAAGTAAAGAGAATTGGCATAATTTAACACTTGAGCTGTGTTTCTGTCAGATAATTAAAACAAAAGACGCTTCAAAGCGTCTTTTTTGTTATATATATATTGTATATATCTATTTAGTTATTTCGCTGTCTTGAAATTTCGTAGAGGCTGGCGGTGGTGGCGCAGGCGACATTGAGGGAGTCAACATCATTTTTCATATCTATTTTAACCAATGTGTCTGCAGTGTCAGCAAGGAATTTTGAGATGCCTTTTGCTTCGTTGCCAACCAAAAGCAATGTTGGTTTTGTAAAATCACAATTCCAAAGGTTGTTGTTGGTATCAAGGCTTGTTGCAACAATCTGAAAACCTTTATATTTTGATTTTAGGGTATTGATGAGTTTTATAACTTCTTCGTTTGATTCAATAAATTTAAAAGGCAGGCGAAAGAAAGAACCCATTGATGAAGTGATTACATCTTTGTCATAAATATCCACGCCGTGCCCAATAAAGAAAAGTTGATCAACAAACAAAGCATCACAACTGCGAATGATTGTGCCAAAATTTCCTTTTTTCGAAGGTCTGTCAACCAAAACAAGCAAAGGATTTTTACTAAAGTTCGCAAGCTTCTGTTCTTTCATTTTGATAATCGCAAGAAGTTCGCTTGGCTCTGATTTATCGCTCAATTTATGCATGAGGTTTTCATTTATGCAATAATTTAATTCTGATGCGCTTAAAACGCTTTTTGCCCAATCAGAAAGAGTTTCTTTTCTATTGTAAATAAAAGCACTGATTTGCCAGCCGTTTGAAATTGCGTCTTTGATGTTTTGTGTGCCTTCAACGAAAAATAGCTTTGTGTTTGCTCTTTTTGTGCGGTTTTCTTTCAAAGCCAATATTTCTTGAAATGTTGCGTTTTCTTTTCCTATATTTATTGTTTTCATGTTTATTCCTTTATATCTCTATAATTTTTTCTTTAAAGTTTGGGGTGTAACAGCTTGAGGCGCTGGAAAGCTCTTGCGTGAGGGCATTGTTAAGGCCAACTTTCAGGGCATGGTTCACCACGGTCTTATATTCAAGTGGAGTGATTTTGCGGTTAAGTTCACTTGGAAGATTTGGTGCCATTGGTGTATATTGTGCCATGATTGAGACTATGGTGTCACTGCCACAAATGTCCTTGACAATATCCAAAACTTTGATGCTGTCTTTTGCGTGGCTTGGCAAAACAAGGTGACGAACAACAATTCCTTTGATAAGTTTATTTTTCTCAAAAATGTTGCTGTTTTGTTGTTTTTTCATCTCTGTAAGTGCATTTTTTGCATTTTTCACATAGTTTGGCGCCTTACTGTATGAAATTGCAAGTGCGTCATCGGCATACTTGAAATCAGTAAGGAATATGTCGACAAGTCCGTCAAGTTGCTTGATTGTTTCGGCGTCCTCATAACCACCGGTGTTCCAAATCACTGGCACTTTTGGTTTGTAGGATTTTAAGGCATCGACTATTTGTGAGGTGAAGTGGGTGGGTGTGATAAGGTCAATGTTCTCTGCACCAAGGTGCTCCAATTTTTTGATGATTTGAATAAGCTCTTCCTTTGAAACTTCTTTGCCAACAGCGTTGTGGCTTATGTCAAAATTTTGGCAATACACACATTTAAGATTGCACCCAGCAAAAAAGATTGCTCCGCTTGGTTTGTCCTCGCCACCGGTAAGGATCGGCTCTTCAAAATAGTGAAGCATAACTTTTGATATGATGATTTTGTCGCCCGAATTGCAAAAACCTTTGGCATTTTTTCTGTCAACATTGCAATTCCTTGGGCAAATATTACATTTCATGAACATAGTATATAACAAACTTTTGACAAAGTCCAGCAAGTGATTGATATGTTTTGAATTTTGGTGTATTATATATTTGTAAGTTGCTATTATTTGTAATTTGCGATTTGTAAATTAATGTTGATTACAGCGAAACAGTCTTGCATACAAAATTTTGATGTGCGGTGGGTGGACTAATAAAAATGAATATAGAAAATCAAAATGATTATAAAACCTTATTGTCGGTGCTTGAAAAGAAAAGTGCCGGCAAAGATTTTATTGACTTTTCAAGCAAGATTATCAAGACAGAGAAGCAAATTATTGGTGTTCGCACGCCAGAACTCAAAAAGCTTGCAAAAGAAATCTTTAAAGACAGTCATGATACACTGTTTGAGCTTGGTGACAACAAGTTTTATGAAGAAGTGATTATCAAGGGGCTGGTGCTTTGCTTTCATAAAGAGTCGGATTATGTTTTTCCAAGGCTTAAAAAACTTGCGAATTGTTATGATTGCTGGGCAGAGGTTGATTTGACAGCAAGTTTAAAGTGTGTTAAAGGAAATGATCAAGATTTTGATTTTTTCTGCAAACTTCTTGAAAGTGACAAAGAGTTTGTTGTTCGTCTTGGCGTTGTTGGGCTTATGAAGTTCTTTATAAATGATTATGAAAGAGTTTTGAGTGTACTTGACGGGGTGAAATGCGATAAATACTATGTGAACATGGCGATTGCGTGGCTTATTTCTGAAATATTGATTAAAAATTCGCAAAATGCGCCAGAAATTATGCAGAAAATTATTAAAAATCATCATTTTAATAATTTTATAATCAATAAAGGAATACAAAAAGCCTGCGAAAGTTTCAGAATTGATGAGAAAACTAAACAAGAATTAAGGAAGTTGAAAGTATAATGATAAACAAAAATGATGAGATTATTGTGACTATTGAGGGATATAACAGTGAAGGACAGGGCATTGCGCGCGCTGACGGATTTGTTGTGTTTGTGCCTTTTTCTGTGCTTGGCGAGAAAATAAAAGTGCATATTATTAAGGTGACGAAAAGCTATGCTGTTGGTAAGATTGTTCAGATTTTGGAGCCTTCAAAAGAAAGAGTGAATCCGCCTTGTCCATACTTTTCAAAGTGTGGTGGCTGTGCGCTTCAACATATGAATTATCAAGCAACTCTTCAAGCAAAAGCAGAGATTGTCAAGAGTGCGCTTGTGAAGATTGGCGGGTTCAGAGATATTCAAAACGTTGAAATTGTGCCAAGCAACAAAAAATACTTTTATCGCAACAAGGCATCATTTCCACTTTTTATTGATGACAATGGCAATCTTCAGGTTGCTATGTTTAAGGGGTTGACGCATGATCCGGTTTTTATTGAAAATTGTTTGATAACTGATGAGTTGATAAATAAAGTTGCAGTCGTTTTTAAAGATGTTGCAAACAAGTTTTATTCGGACAGCAAAAAACATTTCAAATATTTGGTTGTCCGTGCGATTGATGGCAAAGTGCTTGTGACGGTTGTGTCAGACGTGCACATCAAAAATGCAAAAGTGATGTTTGACGGACTGAAAAATGGACTTGGGCTTGATGAAAATTCGCTTGGACTTTTGGAGTGCAAAAAGATAAGTGATAACAATGTGATTTTGGAAGGAGACGTTACTCAACTTTGTGGAATAAAATACTTAAATTGTAAAATAATGGATATAAATATTCAAATTTCTGCAAAAAGCTTTTTCCAAGTAAATCTCGATATTATGCAGAAAATTTATAAAAAAGTCATCAAAAATGCAGAAAATAAATTGGTTGTTGATGCATACAGTGGCGCCGGGCTTATGTCTGCACTTTTGGCAAAATCAGCAAAGCAAGTGTATGGCCTTGAGATTGTGAAAGAGGCAACAGAAGATGCCAACCGAATGGCAAAAGAAAACAATATCACAAACCTTGTCAATATCAATTGTGATGTTGCTGAAAAGTTGCCAGAGGTTATAAGTATGGTTGGTGAAAATGCCTTGCTTGTTTTGGATCCGCCAAGAAAGGGTGTGGATCAAAAAGTTATTGATGCAATACTTCAAAGCCAAGTGAAAGAGATTGCCTATGTTTCTTGCAATCCTGCAACACTTGCGCGCGACCTTAAGCTCCTTAAAGATGTTGGGTATCAACTGAAAGAGGTCGTGGCTTATGATATGTTTCCACAGACTCAGCATGTTGAGACTTTTGTAAAACTTGAAAAGTAAACACTTTGGTTGAATATAAATTTATAAAATTTAAAATATCTGTGCCTAAAATATTTGCCAAAAAATTGAAAGTGTTGTATAATAAATATGAGGTGAAAATTATGAAAGTCTATACAATTTGCGGAAGTTTAAAATTTGAAGATGAAATGAAAAAGGTTGCAAGCCTTCTTGAAGCAGAAGAGGGTATTTGTGTTCTTGCGCCATTCAGCTATGATAAAAAATATAAAAATGAAATCAGAGAGCTTGAAAACATCTATGCTTGTCACATGAAAAAGATAGAGATTGCTGATGCAATCTATGTTATGAACGTTGACGGCTATATTGGAGAGTCAACTAAAAGTCAAATCAACTATGCAAAGAAATTGAAAAAAGAGATTATATATTTTAAACCTGTGAAGAAATAGATTTTATTTAAAACTATATAA
>JAFSVX010000001.1 GCA_017444785.1 Clostridia bacterium | reverse complement strand
CTTTATAAACAAACACTTTTTGCAATCTTATCGCCTCGTTCAGTTCAAGGTCTTTTGTTTTTTCAAGCATCTCTTTGCCACTGCCGGGCGCAATTAAAAGCATGACAACACTGTTCAGCTCTGAGTTTCGCACAAAATAGTCAAGGTCGCCAGCAAGATTGCCTTTAAGCATTGACTGTCCAACAATCAGAGTGCTTACATGCGAAAGCCCTGCAGTCTTTCCGATTTTATATGCAACTTTTTGTATACCTTCAGAAATGGATTTTCCTTTTTCTGAGATAAAACCAAGCGACGCAGTCCCCACCCCTTGCTCTGAGCTGGTCTTTGGCATAACTATTTGCAAGGTTACCTCATACTCGCTGTCATCTTTATCCACTGCTATTGCGGTTACAACAACCCTCATATTCAGCTTTGATTGATAGGAAAAACTTTGTGGAAACAAAATAGAGATTGCCAGCAAAATTATGATAACAGTATGCTTTTTGACAAATGTAACAATCTTTCTCATACGCTTTCCCCTTTTGCTTTAACTTTCGATTTTTTATTTATTTTCGCAGTGTTTTGTGATTTTTCAACATTTTTTGTGTCATTTTTTACATCTATAAACTCAATTTTGCGTTTTTTGTTTTTAATGCGAGAAAGAAATTGATATTTTGTAAGTCCATTTTCTTTAACAATTTTTTTATCCTTATTTTTGGCAATATAAGAAACAATGATGAAAAATATAGGCAATCCCAAAACAACAATGGGGTGAACATATTTTATTATTGTGGACACCTCACTGACACCCTCACCAACAGTCTTGAATAAAAACACGTCAAGCAAATAAATTGCAATCACAACAATAAAACTCATCAAAACTCGGTTTTTTACCCCTATCACATCACTAAAACACTTTATTGCAAGACAAAGATACAGGCCAATGCAGATAAATTCTCCAAACTGATAAAACAATATAAACAGCCAATCAATACGGCCAACATCAACCTCAAATAGTGCAAATTGTGAAATCGAACTTATGAAATTGCCTTGCTCTGCAGAAAGGTTTTCATAAAGTCCATAAAACACAACATAGCCAAACGCCATGGCAAGATTTACAAGAAAAACAGCGACAATAATTGGCCAACCCATCTTTCCATCATCTTCTTTCACCCTGCCCATGAACATAAAAATTATTACAAATCCACCAAACCAAAGGCAAAAATCCCAGCAGCTATCGACAATTTTTGCAGTATCAAACTCCACAAACGGCAAAACATTTGACAAATCACTGCTTGACGCCCCAAGTCCCAAAAGCACAATGAAACTCAACAGAAATAAATATACAAATGGCTCACTGACTCTGCCAATTGTTGTCAGGCCATAGATACAAATAAGTATGATTGCAACGATAAAGAAAAGACTGTAAAGGTTCCATGGGAGGTTGTCAAAAAGCACGGTGGAAAAGGCATCATGCACCGCTTCAAATGGCAGAAGCGCCTTGACGAAAAAGTAAGCGCCAAGCACCAAAATCACCAACTTTGCAACTTTTGTTCCGCAAGTTTTTTTGCAAAGATCGAAGCATGTTTTTCCGTTATTGATCTTATTTGACCAAAGTGCAAGAGCAACAAAAGCCGTGTCAATAAGTCCAAGCAAAATAAACACAAGCCAACCATGTCTGCCAAGCTGCGCAGAAATCAAGCTTGGAAGTCTTTGCGTCTTGTTTGCAAGAGTGGTGATTATGACAAGAAAAAGAACCTGTCTTTTAGTCAGCTGTTTTTTCATGTTATTTCCCCTCTTGCGATTTTATTTTTTTAACTTGTTTTTCTTTATTTTTTTCACTATTTACTTGTTTTACACTCATTTTTCTTGCAACAAGGCTCTTATTTTGCACTTTTGTCTTATATGTTTTGTCAAAAGGTTGCTGACGAACACTGTTCATTGTCTTATAACTTTTTGGTCTGTAAATCATGGCCTTGATTGGTTTTTTTGTGAATCCGTCTTTCTGATCAGTTGCAATATATGGTGCAAACGGAGCAAAGTATGGAGCTCCGTAATTTTCCATAGATGCAAGATAGGAAAACACCATAAAAAATCCCACAAAAAGTCCATAAAATCCGGCAATACCACCAACTATTGTGAAAAGTGTTCGAAGCAAACTTGCCTGACTTGACTGATTTGGAATGATATAAAGCGTGATACCCGAGATTGCCACGACCACTATGCTTGGCGAAGAAATTATGCCCGCCTTTACAGCAGTGTCACCTAAGATCACAGCACCAATTATTGAAAGTGCAGTTCCAAGAGGTTTTGGCATTCGCACACTGGCCTCAGCAAGAATTTCAAAAAGAAAGATGACAAAAAGAACCTCAAGCATAGGCGGAAAGCTGATACCCTCCACAGCGTTGAGAAGATTTATCAAGAAGTTTATTGGAAGCACTCGATATTGGTAACTTTCAAGCGCCACATAAAGACCGGGAAGCATAAGGGAAAGTATCATTCCAAACAAACGCAAAAATCGAACAAAAGTTGTTCGAAGTGGTATGTCATAGTAATCCCCTGGCGACTGCATGTCCTCAAAATACATGTATGGCACAGTCAAAATTGTGGGCGAACCGTCAACAAAAATAGCCACTCTTCCTTCCAAAATTTTGGCTGCAACAACGTCCGGTTTTTCAGTGCTGCCTATCTTTTTGAAAAACTTATCCCCTTTGGGCGAAAGAATTTCCTCAATATAATAGCTGTCCATAACACCGTCAATGTCAAAATTGTCAAGGCGCTGTTCAAGTTGTCTTACTATTTTGGGATCGGCAACATCACAAAGATAGACAAGTGCAAGCTTAGTGTGAGTTCTTCTGCCAATCTCTTTTCTTTTTACTGTAAGAGTTGTTGTTTTCAGCCTGCGCCGAAGCAATCCGAGGTTGATTTCAATATTTTCAATAAAACCCTCACGCGGGCCACGAAGTGCGCTTTCATTTGGCGGCTCAGTTATTGACCGTTTGGACTCGCCATTTGCCTGAAGGGTAAGATAACTTTTCTCTCCATCAACTGCCAGCAAAAGAGCCCCACCAAGTATGGCTTTTGTAATCTCTTGATCATCAAACACTTTTTGCACTTTTGCAAGAGACACCACGCTTTCTTCTATTGAAGAAATGATGTCCTTTTCAATGCTCTTCTGTCTTTCAAAAAGCGCATTTGTGACACCATTGACAATCAACTCCTTATCAACAAGACAGGAAATAAAAAATAAATATACAGTCTTTTCTGCAACCAAAATTTTGCGACACTCAAGGTCACTGTTTTCACAAAAAAGACCATATATTTTCTTCTCAACTTCGCTCTGCACTTCCATTGAAAATAGTGTGCTTTTTGCAACTTATTTTTATACAATTTGAATTTTTTGCTTTGCATTTCAATTTGAATGTTTATTTACTTAAATTGTGTTCATAATATCCATAAAGGAGAAAACTATGAACCCATTTGAAATAAACAGCGCACCACTTGCAGAAAATTTTATGGATATGACAAAGATGTATCCAAAAGCTTATGATAAAAATAAAACCAATCCATATACAAAATGCAGAATTATTTTGCTTAATGGTCTTGAGTTTGAAAGCAATTGGTTTATGCATCAATTTGCACGAAATTGTGACAATGATGAAATAAAAGAGGCCTTGGCCGTCATTCGCAATCAAGAGCAACAGCAACAAAAACGACTTGCATGTTTAAAACCAATAAATGAAAGCATTCTTGAAACCACAATTGCATACGAGCAACTTGCAGTTGACCTGACTGCAACACTGGCCCAGCACGAGAAAGACATCAACAATAAAAAGGCACTTGACTTTGCACTGCTTGAGGACTTTGACCACCTTTACAGATTTTCCAATCTTCTTTATATGGACAAAAAAGAGGAAAGCGCCCCTCTTATTGGAAAGTTTGACGAAATCACCCCTGGCCGGCCAACAATTGCGCATCCAAGATATCCAAAAGACAATCTTAAAGTGCATATGGACAGCAAAAAGGCAGACCTTTACACCAAACTTGTTGCAAATATCATCACTGCCGCAGAGCAACAGACAATGAACTATTATATGAATATTTCCCAGTGGTATAAAAACAACCTTGGCAGAAAACTTTATGCAGAAATCGCCATGGTTGAAGAGGAACACGTCACGCAGTATGAAAGCCTTAAAGATCCAACTTGCAGTTGGCTTGAACAATGGCTTATGCACGAATATTGTGAATGCTATCTTTACTACAGTTGCTTTGAAGAAGAAAAAGATCCATACATAAAGGACATTTTTAAAGACCATTTTAATATGGAAGTGACACACCTTCTATATGTCAATAATCTGCTTAAAAAACATGAAAATAAGACATATCAAAAAGTTCTTGGCTCAAACGGAGATTTCCCAGAGCTTTTAAAACTTGGTACAAACAAAGATTATGTTCGTGATGTGCTTGAAAGAACTATAACACTTACAGGTGATAGAAAGGAATATACTGATATTTATAATCTTCCAAACGATGCAGACTTCTTCAGGTATCAAAATAAACTTATAAAAGATGAAAAAGCCGTGCCAAGCCATATTGTTATCGAAAAAGTTATTGAAAAATTCGGTAAGGATTATAGATACGAGGATAAGAAAAATCCTGTGACAAGCCTGACAAACAGAAAAAAAGACAATTTCACAATTGCAAGGAAAAAGGACGCATAATGCATCCTTTTTATTATCTATTTGAAAAAGTGTAGTTATAGGTCATTTAACCCAACCAGATAATCCATTGTAACTTCAAAAATAATTGCTAAATTCATTAAAACTTCAATATTTGGCTCTCTATAACTGGTTTCCCAATTTGAAACAGCCTGTTGGTTTACACCAACAAGTTCACCAAGCTTTTGTTGAGACAAACCTTTTTGTTCTCTCAATTCCTTTATTCTATCTTTTAATTTTGATTCCATAATTAATATATTACAACAAAATGTGGTAAAATACTTGACATACCACAATTAGTGGTGATATATTAATGAAAAATGTATGAGGAATAATGCTATGTCGGAATTTAAACTTAAAATCCATTTTATATATGATTATATGGAGAAGAATCATCTTTCGAAAAGACAGTTTTGTAAAATATGTAATATATCTTACTCAACTTTATACAGGATACTTAATCATGGACGATTGAAGGCCACAACACTCATACGCTTAGTCACTATTTTAGGTATAACAGCTAACCAATTTTTAGGATTGGACTGATAAAAAAAGCAATAAAACACCGAGCAAATCGCTCGGTGTTTTATTGTGTTTAGTTGTGTTTTCTATACATTAAGAAGACGCCAAATAGACTTATTCATAATCATCATAACAAGGTCAACAATCCATACAATGTTGAAACCGAATACAAGTCTTATGAGTCCGGCAACAATTTTTCCCTCTTGGAATCTTGTGATTGCACCACAAATCCATGATGTGAATGGGATAATTGCAAGGATCAAGCTTACAATCCAGTCAAGACCAAAATAATCTGATTTTTTCTTTGCCATACTTTTTACCTCCATAGTATTTCTATATTCAATGATACTCTTTTTTATTCAAAAAATCCAACAAATTTAACATATTTATCAAAAATTTTGCAAAATTTTTCTATCCCTGAATGCCGCCGACAGTTCTTGGGAAAATTTCCACATCACGAATGTTTGAAACACCGGTCAGGTACATAATCATTCTTTCAAATCCAAGTCCATAGCCACTGTGAACATTCGTGCCATAGCGTCTTGTGTCAATATAAAATTGGTAATCCTCTTCACTGAGGCCACACTCTTTCATTCTTGCGAGGAGTTTTTCAAGTCTTTCCTCTCTTTGAGATCCACCAATAAGCTCACCAATGCCAGGAACCAAAAGGTCAACAGCAGCAACGGTTTTCCCGTCATCGTTTTGCCTCATATAGAACGCTTTGATTTCCTTTGGATAGTTCTTCAAAAATACCGGCTTTTTGAATACCTCTTCGGTAAGATATCTTTCATGCTCACTTTGAAGGTCAATACCCCACTCGACTTTGAACTCAAACTTTTTGCCTGATTTAAGCAAAATGTCGATTGCATCTGTATAGTCAAGTCTTTCAAATTTGTTTTCAATAATATTTTTAAGCCTTTCAATCAATCCGGTGTCAACAAACTTGTTTAAAAACTCCATTTCTGCACTGCACTCTTTCATGACATAAGAAATGACATATTTAACCATTTCTTCCTCGTTATCCATAAGCTCATTTATGTCGCAGAAGCACATTTCTGGCTCCATCATCCAAAACTCTGCCGCATGACGAGATGTGTTGCTGTTCTCTGCCCTGAAAGTTGGCCCAAATGTGTATGTCTTTCCAAATGCGTGAGTAAGTGGCTCTTCGTTAAGCTGACCAGAAACAGTGAGAGCAACCTTTTTCCCAAAGAAATCCTCGCCATAATCAACCTTGCCATCTTTCTTTGGAAGTTTATCAAGGTCAAGAGTTGTCACTTGGAACATTTCACCTGCACCCTCGCAATCGCTTGCGGTTATGATTGGAGTGTGAATATACACAAAGTTTCTTTCATTGAAAAATTTATGAATAGCAAAAGCCGCAACGCTCCTTATTCTGAACACTGCGTTAAACAAGTTACTTCTTGCGCGGATTGATGGAATAGTTCTTAAAAATTCAATGGTGTGATGTTTCTTCTGAAGTGGATAATCCGCATCACTCTTGCCAAGAACCTCGATTTTAGTAGCGTTAATTTCATATGGTTGTTGAGCCTGTGGTGTTACAATAAGCTTCCCGGTAACCGCAAAGCTTGAGCCAACAAGCTGAGATGCCACCTCGTCATAGTTTGCAACTTTATCGCGCTCCAAAACAATTTGCACGCCTTTAAAATATCCATCGTTAAGGTTGATAAATGCAATGTTTTTGCTGTCACGAATAGTTCTTGCCCAGCCACAAACAGTGATTTCTTTGCCATCATACTGCGCATATGTTTTATCAAGATCTTTTAATTCAATACGTTTCATAAATTTCTCCTTTATTTGATTCTTATACTTTTAAACTAAATACTTTTAAACTAAGTTTTTATTTCTTTAACTTAATTTCTTATTTTTTTCTTTTTTATTATTAAACTGATATCCTATGGAGTAAGTCTGTCTGGTCCACGGAACAGAAACTCTGCTTCTTTAAGTGATGTAACATTCAAAAGAAGCATTGTCATACGGTCAACACCAAGACCAAATCCGCCATGTGGTGGGCAACCATATTTGAAGAACTCAAGATAGAATTTAACATCTTTGTCAAGACCTTTTTCTTCAGCCTGTTGTTTCAAAATTTCATATCTGTGCTCACGCTGTGCACCGGTTGTGATTTCAATACCTTTCCAAATAAGGTCATAGCCTTGTGGTATGCCGTCTTTTCTCATGTGATAAAACGCACGTTTATCTTTTGGGAAATCGGTTACAAACAAGAATTCACTGTCAAACATGTCTTTTGCAAGATTTTCGCAAAGTTTCTCTGCCTCGGTCGTAAGGTCATTTTTCTCACTTTCGTCAATCTTATAGCCATATCTTTCTTCAATCTGCTTATAAACATCAGCAAGTTTCATCTTTGGGAAAGGCATTTTTGGAACAACCACCTCTTCACCAAATACACGCTTTATGTCATCACCATATTGCTCTTTGACTTTCTCAAGCATATAAGTGAGCAGTTCTTCTTCCATGGCCATAACATCTTCATAAGAGTTGATAAATGAAAACTCAAGGTCAAAACCTGTAAACTCTGTGGAATGTTTCTTGGTGTGTGATTTTTCCGCCCTGAACACTGGACCACACTCAAAAATGCGTTCAAAACCTGCAGCCATAGCCATTTGCTTATAAAATTGTGGACTTTGAGCGAGATATGCCTTGGTGTCAAAGTATTTGACCTCAAAAACATCACTTCCACTTTCACTCGCCGTTCCAATAAGTTTTGGGGTGTGAATTTCGATGAAGTCTTTTTTTATAAGAAATTCACGAAGTGCATTGACAAAACAAGTTTGTACTTTGAACATAAGTTGGTTTCTCTCAGTTCTAAGGTCAATCCAACGATAATCAATTCTTTGGTCAATTGAGCTGTCCTCAGCAATTGGAAGCGCCTGCGCACGGCTGGTGATCTCAACAGTTTCAGGCACAACCTCAATACCACCAAGTTTAACATATTCATTTGCAATTGCAGTTCCTGTGATTTTCACAGTGCTTTCAAGCGTTGTACCCGAAAAAATCTCTGCAATAGCAGGGTTTTCTTCTTTCACAACCGTTACTTGCACTTTTCCAGAAAGGTCACGAATGACAATAAACTGCATGCTCTTTTTATCACGCAAGTTTTCAATCCAACCTTGAAATTCAACTTTTCCCGGTTTAATTTCACTTATTTTCATAATTTCCTCCTTAAATCAAAAAAACTTTTTGGGCTTTGCCAAAAAGTTTTAATCTTTTAAAATTTTGTATGACAACAACAACCCATAATTATTTATGCATTTTTCAAATTATTATCGTTATTGTTATCAACTATAAATCTCATAAATTTCTCCTATAAGATATTTTTATTATAAAACTCTTTCATGTATTTGTCAACAACTAAACAATATTTTACTCATTTTATCTAAAAAACACATTTATTCCGCTTGTTTTACCAAAAGACCATATCTATACATCAGTTCAATATCATGTTGCTTGTGATAAAACAGCGTAACATATGCCTTAAAATTCTTTAAATCGTCTTCACTGACCGCATCAGTCACATAAACATCAGTTACATTCAGCGTATAACAATTTTCATTAAACGCCCCTGAAACAAATGAGATCATGACGCTTTTTCCTATTTCATCACCAAAAACATTGTAACCTTGAGTCAACGCCGTGTTATATGGCAAGCCATAAAGAGAGCAAATTGTTGGGAAAAGATCATACGTGTTCGCAAAGGTTGTATTTACCGCGTGATCCAATTTCTTAGAATAAAGCATACATGGAACATTATAGTTATATGTATCAAAAAAGTCCGATTTTGAAGTCCCTTTTACATTAAAATATACATCTTCATAATAGCAATTGTGATCCGCATACATCAAAATATTCGTGTTATCAATAAGATAGTTTCCATTTTCATCTTGCGTTTCACTTAAATATTCTAGCAAATATGCAATCATTCTGTCTGTATCCATTGCCGCGCATTTATACTGCCGGTAACAAGCCTCAAGTTGACTGTTTGTTGGATAAATATATGTCGTATTTTCTTTCAGCCAACCTTTATATACCTCAAGGTTGTTATCATATTCCTCATAATATGGAGCAAATCTTTCATTTGTCCTTAAATATGAGCCATGTGTTGTAACAGTTAAAAAGAAACTAAAAAATTTGCTATCAATTGGACACAGTTTATCAATATAATATTTTACAATATCGCTATCCAAATTCCAATCATTAAAGCTGGTGCTTTTATTTTCAAGCTCAGCGTCATCAAGTGTGTAAAGATTATCAAATCCCATACCCGGCTTTATTATATTTCTATCATAAAAACTTTTTAAATAAGAGTGAAAATAGTTTGATGTGTAACCCATATCTTTGAACAAATTAGGCAGTGAATATTGACTGTTAAGATAACCCTCTTTTGCAAGCTTTGTCATAGATGTGTCTTTGGGCATATTTCCAAGAATGACAATATCTTCACTCATATTTGTTTTATTTTTACTGTAATAGTTTTCAAATGAAATTGCATCTTGAGTTCTTAATTTCCAAAGAGTAGGAGTGTTATAAGGATCAATTGCAAACCACTCGAAACTCTCAAGCATGATAACAATTAAATTATCATTATAAAAAGATGCATCTTGATTTTCCGCCACCTGTCCATCATTCAATTTTTTAAGCAAATTCTCTTTTGTCTCTTCCGAATACCCATCATTTTTATAAATGAGGTCGGCTATGCTTTTTAAATAAAAACCATAGGTTCCAAATTTCTTATAGGCTTCAATTTTAAATTGCATGTTATTCCAAAGATAGACATCATCTTCAGTTATCTCTGGCCCGGTTGAAAGTGTTGTTGATTGCATCATAAACGCACCGCTTCCAAAACATACAGTACTAAACAACATTAATATGCACAAAGCCTTTTTATTAAGACTTGTCAGCGTAATTTCCTTTTTAAGTTTCTTATCCATCAAAATTTGAAGAATAATCACAACACCAAAAACAAGTAGATTGCAAATAATACTCCAATAAGAAATAAATTCAAATTTAAAAGCCGAAACAGCCTCTATTCCAAGTTTCATCATATCAAATGAAAAGATATCTCCAAATACCTTATAAAGAGTTGCATTTATCATATTTATTGCTATTTGCAAGCCAAGAAAAACATACATGACCACGTTTCCACCAACTTTGCCACAGGCAAAAATGATACCTGCGATTATAAAAATTATACCAAGATCAAAGAAAAGATAGTTTGGAAGCACTTGTACCATGTTCACATTTCCGGTGATAGTAAACTTAAGCCACAAAAAATTTATCATTTCAAAGACAAGAGAAAAAACCACAAACAGCAATGGCTTCAAACAAATATTCAGTTTAACAGTTTTTTCTTTATTCATGCTTATCCTTTAATTTTGTCAATTTTTCATAAGACTTTTGTGGAATAATTATATTTACACCTTGTTTCATCACAGAAAACTCAAACGCACCCTCTCCACATTTTTCTCCATCAAGATTGATGGTCAACCCTCCATCTGTGGAAAGTTTGAATTTGTCAGTCTTAAAATAAGTGATTTTTTTATTGTTTTTATTTGCTTTCACTCCAAATAAGAACAAATTTGCACACCTTAAAACATCACTAAATCCTATCCTATTTTTATGAGAGTGAACCAAAATCACTTCAACAACGCCATCATCAAGGGCTGCTTTTCGATTAAGCATAAATCCGGCAGTACTTCTGCTGTTTAACACAAGCATAAGTGCGACATCTTTTTTAATTGTTTTGTTTTCTGTTTCAAGAGAAATATGAATAGGTTTTGCTTTAAACAGATCCTTCACTCCTCGAAAAAAATAGGCAATTTTACCAAAATGTTTTTTCGCAGTTCGTTTAGTATCAAAGCTTGCAACAGTGAAAAGTCCTGCGCAGCATACATATATCCCATAGTGTTGATTTACTTTAAATATATCATGCGCAAAAATTTTACCTTTTACCAGCTCATTCACTGCTTTCTTTACATTTTTGCTTATTCCAAGGCTGTGCGCAACATCATTGACCGTGCCTGTTGGAATATATCCAATTGTCGGCTTATTGTCTTTATCAGCAATCCCGTTGACAACCTCATTGAGCGTTCCGTCTCCACCAGCCACAAAAATATAGTCATACTTTCCACAAGCGTCAGCCGCAAGCTCTGTCGCATGACCACTGTGAGTGGTTGGCGCCAAGTCAATATCGCCATAAACTGAAGCGAGCTGAGAAACTATGTATTCTTTATGCTTTACAATTTTGCCTTTTCCACTTTCTGGATTGAAAATAAAAATTCCGCTCATACAAATATTATAACCTTTCAAAGTTCCCAATGTCAAACTAAAGATGCAAAGATATTAAATATCAACATTTTCCCATAATATAAAACCTTGCAAAACCTCTTAAATAGTGATATAATATTTTTGAGGAAACAAATATGAAAAAGAAAATAAAATTTGAACTTGATGTTCCAGACAAAATAAGAAAATTTGTAACAGCATATGCTAAAACTTTTGAAAAGGAAGAAGATGACTGTTATAAGCACATAGTTGAGCTTGGTTTCATAAACGGAGCTTCAGACTATCAAGAAGCTCTTGAACATGGCTATAAACTTGAACTTGAATTTTTAAATGATTTACCATATTTAAAACATTTACAAGAAATTGCAAATTCACCAATGCTACCTGCGAATGAGGTGGAAAAAGAACTTATACCACTTGTTGAACTTGGCCGCGATGACCAGCTTGCCCAAAAACTAATAAAAGAAAGAGAACAGGAGTTAAAAAATAAATGAATATATACTGTTTTGCTGGACCAAATGGAAGCGGTAAATCAACTATAATTGATAAATTCCTTAGGCAAAATTGTCTCGAAAAAATTGAGTTTGTGAATGCTGATATTATTGCTAAGACTCAATTTCCCGATATAAAAGATTATAATGAGCAAAATCTTCTTGCCGCACGGTTTGCAGAAATAAGACGACATCAACTTCTTGCAGAAAAGAAAGATTTTATTTTTGAAACAGTCCTTTCAACACCAAAAAATTTAGAATTCTTACAAAAAGCGAAAGATCAAGGAGCAAACATTAACTTAGTATATGTATTAACTCGTGACAAAGAGATAAATGTTTCAAGAGTAAAACAACGTGTAAAAGAGGGTGGTCATGATGTTCCAGAAGATAAAATACGTTCACGTTATGATAAATGTATTTCAATTCTTCCAGAAGTTGTCAAAGTAAGCGATACAACTATAATCTATGACAACTCAAAGAACTATTATACAAGCATAATTATCCGAAAAAACAAACAAAATAAAATCACAGCTTTCTGTGACACGTCAGATGCATTTTGTAATACACACATAATAAAACCAATAAAATTGACTTTACCTAATGTTGAAATTAAATATTTTAAATCAGAAATTGACTTTAATAATCTATTCAACCTACAAAAACTTGACGAATTTATAAAACTGCAAAATGAAGAACAAATGAATAAATAATTTATCAATAATTATATAAAATACAAATAAACAGCCCTGAATGAATTATTTGGAGCTGTTTATTTAAATTTATATTTTTTTTAATTTATTACTGCTTTAAAATATAAAGATCTTAAATTTTTTTAAATTGCCTATTTCTTCAAAATTTTGTCTTTAAGCGAGGTATACTCTTCATCAGTAATGGCTCCGCTTGATTTTAATGCCTCAAGTTTTGCAAGTCTTTCTGCAGTCTTTGCATCATCTTTTGCAACTTTTGATGACTGATCATTGGCATTAGTTTCTGATTTGACCTGCGCCTCTAGAGTCTCATCCATTACCTCACCAATTTTAACACCTTGAGAGATTGCACTTGCAAGATATCTTTCTTTTTGTCTTGAGTGAATTTTTAAAAGCCCCACAAGAGCCAACACCCCGATAAGTGTTCCGCCAAAGAAGAATGCAACGATTGTCCATATGGTTGCAGCTTTATAGCGTTCCGCAGCCTCCTGATCGGTCATATTGGAATATTTACCAAACATGACAGCCTCAACAAACATAACAATAATTGTTGGCAACATCATTAAACTGAAAGCAACAGTAAATGATTTGGCAGTCTCTGCAGTAAATATTATAACTACACCATCAACTCCAGTAATTTGTGCTTCATTAAGCGCTTCTGCAAGTTTTACAGCATCAGCCAATCCAACGTATAATACCAACGCAGTTAAGCAGACAAAAATCGAAGCAAAAATATACTCAATAATGCTGACCGCCTTATACCAACCATTTTTTGTTTTTTCCATAATATTTCCCCCTCGTAAATTTTATGTGTTTCTACACTTTTATTTTACATTTTTTCAATAACACAGTCAACTTTTTAATAAATTTGAAATTGCTTGATAAAATGTTATGTTTTACTTTTAAACGATAATATTTAAAATTCTGCCTGGAACATAGATAACTTTTTTAATATCGCCTGTTATGAATTTGTTGATATTTTCATTTTCGCACGCAAGGGATACAGCCTCGTCTTGTGAAGCATCTTTTGACACACTAATAGTTCCCCTTACTTTTCCAAGCACCTGAACTGGCAAATCAACAGTATTTTCCACCGTTTTTGATTCGTCACAAACAGGCCACTCGCCTAAGCAAATTGGATCATATCCCAATTCTTCGTTAAGTTCTTCTGTGATGTGTGGTGCAAGAGGATTGAGAAGTGTCAACAGCAATCTGTAATCAGCTTTTGATATTTGCTCTTTTGAGTCCATGGCGTTTGTCAAAATCATCAAGGATGATACAGCAGTGTTATATGCCATGTGCGATAAATCATATGTCACTTTTTTGATTGTTTTGTGAATAAGAGATTCAAGATCATTGCTATAAGAAGTTCCGTCAATAACTTTATTGCTGAGTTTTATAACTTTATCAATAAATCGTTTACACCCCTTAAGAGAATCGGTGCTCCATGGAGCATCTTGTTGATAGTCTCCCATGAACATTTCATAAATACGAAGTGTGTCGGCACCAACTTGGTTGACAATATCATCAGGATTTATGACATTGCCCTTGGATTTACTCATCTTCTCGTTATTGCTTCCAAGCACCATTCCATGACTGACACGAGTATCAATCATTTCCTTGTAAGGAACAAGTCCTATGTTATATAAAAATTGCACCCAATATCTTGCATAAAGAAGATGTCTTGCAGCATGTTCCATACCGCCATTATACCAGTTTACTTTTCCCCAATATTTCATTGCTTCCTCTGAAACAAATTCTTTATCATTATGCGGATCCATAAACCTTAAGAAATACCAACAACTTCCAGCCCAATTAGGCATTGTGTCTGTTTCGCGTTTTGCAGGCCCACCGCAGTGTGGACAAGTTGTATTCACCCAATCGGTAATTTTTGCAAGAGGGCTTTCACCTGTATCAGTTGGTTCATACTCTGCCACATCTGGAAGCAGCAAAGGAAGATCTTTTTCATCCAAAGGCACCCAACCACATTTTTCGCAATGCACAAGAGGTATTGGTTCGCCCCAAAAACGTTGACGAGAGAATATCCAATCACGCAATCTATAGTTGGTTGTAACTTTTGCTATTCCCATTTTTTGGAGTTTTGCAGTTATAGCCTCTTTTGCCTGCTCAACAGTAAGCCCGTCAAACTCCGCACTATTCATAAGGCGACATTTTTTCCCTAAATAGCTGTGTTTTTCAAAAGCTTTTTCAGAAACATCTGCACCACCAATGACTTGAATCATAGATATATTATGTTCAACTGCAAATTCAAAATCACGTTGATCATGAGTTGGCACTGCCATTGCCGCACCCGTGCCATAGTCACCAAGAACAAAGCTTGCAGCATAAATTGGCACTTCTTTGCCATTTACCGGGTTGATTGCCTTAATTCCTTTAAGCTCGACACCGGATTTATCTTTGACATTTGATTTTCTTTCTAAATTAGACTTAGTTGCACAAAGTTTGATATAATCCTCAACTTCTGCTTTGTTGGTGATTTTGGGCATTAAATCTTTTATTATTTTGCCATCTGGGGCAATAACAAAAAATGTTATTCCATAAATTGTTTCAATGCAAGTTGTGAAAATTTCAAATTCACCACCGTCAGTAGTTTTAACTTTCATTTGAACACCAACAGATTTACCAATCCACTCTGTTTGTGCCATCTTAACCTTATCTGCGAAATTTATATCTTTCAATCCGTCCAAAAGGTCTTCGGCATATTCAGACATTTTAAGCATCCATTGGGATTTAAGTTTTTGCACAACAACACTTCCACATCTTTCACAAACTCCACCAGCAGAATCTTCATTTGAAAGGACAGTTTTGCATTTTGGGCACCAGTTTACAGGCACGGTGTCTTTATAGGCCTTACCATGTTTATAAAACTGCAAAAATTGCCATTGTGTCCATTTATAATAGTCTGGATCAGTTGTTGAAAATTCCCTGTCCCAATCAAAAGAAATTCCCAAATTCATCATTTGTGACTTAAATGTTTTAATATTTTCCTGAACTGCCTGTTTTGGATGGATATGATTTTTTATTGCATATTCTTCCGCAGGCGCACCAAAAGCGTCCCACCCCATAGGATAAAGCACATTAAAGCCCTGCATTCTTTTCATCCTTGCAAGTGTATCTTGAGCGGTATAGCTTCTTACATGCCCAACATGAAGTCCTGCACCTGATGGATAAGGAAATTCAACAAGGATATAGTATGGTGGTTTCTTGCCCCCATTTGTTGCCCTGAATGTCTTATTATCTTCCCAATATTTTTGCCATTTTGCTTCAACTTCGTGTGTTTTATATTCTTTCATAATCTGCCTCTTTTATTTTTGACTTTGACTTAATTAAGGAAAAACTGATATTTTTTTGACCAAATTTAAGTCCACAGCCATGTAATATAAACAATAAAATAATACCACAATCACTTATAATTGTCTACAATTTTTGAAATTTAATAGGCGCAAAAAAATCCCTTTTGTTTCCAAAAAGGATTTTTTTGATTTAATTTTTGCCTTGAAGAACGAACTATTCGTTTTCTTCTTCAACTTCTGTTGTCAAAACACTGTCAACAGTTGCGTAAAGGCTGACATTTGTGCTGTTTCCAGTTGAAACAACAAGTCTGTAACCGTTTGTTGCAATTTCTGTTGCATTTGTATCAGTGCTTGAACCAATTGTAAGTGTTGCAGCAGAGTCAACAACGAAGAGTGCAGCGAATGTTGAAGGATCCTCAGGATCTTCTGTGCTTCCGCTGTTCACAATGTTGTATCCAGCAGTTGTGCCGTCAGCTTCAATACCAAACTTACATCCAGAGATTGTCATTGTTGTTGTGCTTCCTGAAACATAGAACAATTGTCTTGCATAAGAAGTGTTGTTGATAAAGATTGAATCTTTAAGTGTTACGCTTGCGCCGTTTGAAGCACTCACAATACCACCAAATCCACCAGCTGCTCCAACCACACCATTGTTGATTGTCGCATTTTCAATCTTGATTGTTCCTCCATCAACCTTGAAGATTGATTTTGTTGTTGCAGTGATTCCCTTTGAATCAACAGCATTGATTGTTGTTGCGACTCCAGCTTGACCAATGTTAAGTGTCTTACCACTTGCAACGTTAAATCCAATATTTCCACTAAGTGTCAAACCATAAATATTTGTGGTTGTCGCAGTGATTGAAGCTGAAGATTCAGATGCAAATGTAAGAGTTGTTGCTGGATTAAGAGCTGTAATGCTTGAGCCCTTAGTTATTGAAACAGATCCTGTAACTGTCAAGTTGTTAAGGATTGTTACGACTGCAGTTGTAACACCAGAATCAGCATCAATTGCCGTATAAGCATCCTCAAGTGTGTCATATGCACCAACAAAGTTTGAACCATCTGTAACCCAAACGTTTGGTCTTTCCCAAATTGCATAAAGTGTTACTGTGTTGCTTGGGGTTGTGGTTGTTGGAGCAGGAACTGTGAATGTAAATGTAGTATTTGCTCCAGAGTTTATTCTTGCAATAAATCCAGGTGTTGTGCTTGTTGCGGCAGCACTTGTTGCAAATCCAATATTTTGCCAGTATGTGATATCAAATGCATAATAACCAAGAGTTACTGACTGAGTTGTTCCATAACGTGCTGTTATGCTGCTTGGCATTGTGATTGAAGCGGTCTCACCAGAAGGGATATTCGCATCAAATGAAACGGTTATTTCAACGCCGGCAAATACAGCCTGAACGTTTGAAATTGTTGATGAACCGTAAAGGGTTAAGCCGGTAAGAGTTGCATGCTCTGCAGCACCAGCCATTGTTGGTGCTGTTTCACCCAATCCCGTTGTAAATCCAATCAACTCATAGTTTGTCTGTGGTGTTCCAGCAAATGAATATTGGCCGCCATAGTAAGCTGTGAATTGATATTGGCCAGTCTTACCAGGGTTTGCTGTCAATGCAACACTTGTTGATCCAATAGTTACACCAGCTGTTCCTGCAGTTGTTCCACGACCAACATTGCCATTTGCACCAAGGTAATAGTTATCAACATAAACTGTTGTTCCTTGTGGCTCATAATATGCATAAAGCACAATATTTGAACCCCATTCAGTTCCAAGGTTTGCATTTGTATAAGATGATGCAAATGTATAAGGACTGTTTGCAGTCAATGCTTTAAGGTAAACTGTGCCAGCACCTGAACCATAAGTGATGTCATAATCACTTGAAGTGCTTACTTTATACCAACCGGCAAATGTATATCCCGTTACGCTCTCTGCTGAAACATTTGCAATGTCAGAAACAGTTGATGTGTTTGTTCCAAATGACTTGTTTCCGCCAGCAAGAGCCTCGGTTACTATTGCCGCACCATACATTGATTCAGGAGTTCTGTTGATTGCAATAACATTACCTTTGCGTGCCTCGAGCCAAGAAGCCTCAATAGTTATATCATTCTTTGCAGCAACGCTTGCAATATTCAATGATGTAACTGTTGTGCTTGTTTCTGACTTGATAAAGTCAACAAATACATAATCAGGTCTTGTTGCAGTTGGAAGGGTTATATCACCAGTCCATGTTTTATATGGATGTGCAGTTGCAGTATCGTCTGTGTCAGTTGTTGTTGTGATTGTCCAATTTTCAAGGGCAGTCGCAAATGTTCCACCGTTTGCATCTGCAGTGATTGTGTAAGTTTCAGGTCTGAACAATGCATAAACTGTTGTTGCGTCAGAAATGTTTGTCACAGCAGTTTCGCAGGTTGAATCACTGAACCAGCCAACAAAGTTATAGTCAGTATTTGCAGAAGCAGTAAGATTTGCTGTTACTCCTGTATTGCTTGCAGCAGGTGCAAATCCACTTCCGTAGTAATAGAAGTTACCGCTTGTAACTGATCCACCTTGAGAAGCATTTGTTGCAACACCCAAAGTGAATGGAGAAGTTGCTTCATATGTCAAAGGACTTGCTGTTACTTGATATGTTGCAGTCTGGAACAATGCCGTATATGATCCATTTGCAGTTACATTGTTAACAGTGTATGAAGCGTTTGTTACAGAAGGGACCACAGACCACTCAACAAATACATAGTGATTTCCACTGTTTGCAGTTGCAGTCATTTCGAATCCTCTGCCATGATAGATTTTTAATGTATAAACGCCATTTTCAAGACTGTATACACCATTTGAAGAATCACCATCAATAACAGCACTATTTGTTGTGTCAACAAATGCTATTGTTCCACCTGTTGTTCCTGTTTGTGCAGCGTCCAGAGTGTTTTTACTTGCTGCTGTCTTATATGTATCAGTTATTGTAACGGTATATTGAGTTGAAACATACTTAGCATAAAGTGTCACACTGCTTGCTCCACCAATTGCAGCCCCAGCATACTTATAAGGGTTGCTGCTGTATGTATAAGTCATAACAGTTTCTACACCGCCTGGATATTCAGTCACATCATTTTGTGCAACTGCACTTGTGCATGATGCATCAGTATACCAACCAGCGAATGTATAACCTTCAGCTGCAGGGGCAGAGATTGTTACATTTTGTTCTGGATAGTATACACCTGCACCAACAAGGGCTACAGGGCTTGCAAAGTCACCAATCACACCGAGTGTTATTGCGCTTGTTGCTGTTTGCTGTTTTGAAACAAGGTTAAGTGTGTATGTATTCAAGTTAAATCTTGCATAAAGAGTTACGTCACCAGTTGCATCAAATGTCTTTGTATAAACACCAGCATTCAATGTACAATCTGTTGATGCGTAAACAAGCACATCACTTGTGTTATACCAACCAACAAATGTATATCCAGCATTTGGAGTTGCAGTTAATGTTACTGAAATGTCATGAAGCGGATGTTCAACGCTTGTTGTCGCAGTTCCACCAGTTGTTCCTGTTGAAAGTGCAGCACTTAAAGTTGATGCATCTTGTGCTGTTTCGTATTTGCTTGATACGCTTACAGTGTATTCATTTTTAGCAAACAATACATAAACGTCTTGATCAGTTGTTGCATTTGCAAATGTGATTACATTACCATTAACGGTAACATCACCAGCAGTTGTATATTTTGTTACAAATGTGCTGTCTGTATAGAATCCGTCAAATCCATAACCTGTTGTTGCAGTTGCAGTTACTGTCCAGCCATAGCCATAATATACAGAATTTGTTGTTCCACTGATTACATTTGATGTGATTGCTGCAGTGTTACCGTCCGCACCAGCAGTTATGGCAACACCTTCTTTGTGATAAGGTTTTACATCAAGTTCAACTTGCTGTGGAACGAATAATGCATGTATATGAGCTGGACTTACCGACATTGGATTATCAATACCCCATTGAGTAAGAGCAGGACCGTAATACCAACCAGCGAATTCATATCCTGTTGCTGGAGTTGCTTGTGCAGTATAAGCAACATAAGCAACATAAATATATCCACTTGTAACATTTGTTGCTGTTGTAAATGTATTGTCATCATCGCTTGTAAATACAGCGCTTGTTATAAGTGCAGTTCCACCAGTCGTTCCCTCAGTCATTTCACCAAGAGTTGTTGCATTTGTTGCAGTCTGATAGTATGTATCAACTGATACTGCAACTCTTTCAGGCAAGCAGTAAGCATAATAAGTAACATCACCTGCACCAAGAGTAAACGTGTATGTCAAAGTTGTTGCAACAGGGGTTCCTGTGCATGCTGCATTATCAAACCAACCAATAAATGTCATCGTTCCAACACTCACCTCATCAAGTACAACTTCAATTGTTACCGTTGTACCATAAGCATAAGATTTGCCTGTTCCGACATTATGTTCTGATGCATCTGCATAGTAGTAAGCAATATAATTATTGTTATCAACAGTCAATTCACCAAGAGTTGTGGCACCTGTTGCCTCTTTATATTTACCAACAACATTGACAGTGTATTGGTTAATTTCCCACTGTGCATAATATGTTACATCACTATCAATTGTCCATGCATTATCAAAGTATACACCAGCATTATTAAATACCTGTGTTCCACCTTCATCCGCTGTGTAATATCCATTGAATGTATATCCAGTTCTTGTTGGAACGGCCACGTTAGCTACTGCAGCATCATAGGTTACTTCAATAAGTCCTGCAAATGTATGATCATTGTTGTAAAGATATCCTGTTGTTGTATCAAGATAATATGTATGTTCTTCATACTCTACTTCAGTTGCTGGTAATGTAACAATATCTGCTACGCCATAACTTGTGCCATCTTCAACTAAATCTAATTCAATTATATATGTGTTTACAGTCCATTGTGCATAGTATGTTACATCACTATCAATCGTCCATGTATTATCAAAGTATACACCAGCATTATTAAATACCTGTGTTCCACCTTCATCCGCTGTGTAATATCCATTGAATGTATATCCAGTTCTTGTTGGAACGGCCACGTTAGCTACTGCAGCATCATAG
>JAFSVX010000023.1 GCA_017444785.1 Clostridia bacterium | reverse complement strand
GTTAATGTCCCTTCTGGCAAGGAGCCACGCAAAATAAGAGGGGTGCCACGCAAAATTACGAAAGTGGTTTTGTGGGGAGAGGAGAAGTTGTGCGAAAATTACAGCGAAGTTTTTCCGATAGGAAAACAAGCATAAAAGAGCACGAACTTCGACGAGGCGACGCGCCGGGAGGGTAGGACATTGCCGTTTTCCAAAAAGAACACAGACTTATGTCTGTGTTTTCTTTTTGTGAAAAGTATATTGTATCCCTCCCGGCGCGTAAAAATAATAGGGACCACGCAAAAGTGCGTAAGCAATTTTGTGGGGAGAGGAATGACCGACCAAAAGATGAAGTTTTGAATTATATTCAAAACGAGTAACAAGGGCGAGTCATGACGAGGGAGGGTAGGACATTGCCGTTTTCCAAAACAAACCACAGTTTATCTGTGGTTTTTGTTTTGGGAAAAAGTTAATGTCCCTTCTGGCAAGGAGCCACGCAAAATAAGAGGGGTGCCCCAAAAATTATGAAAGTGGTTTTGTGGGGAGAGGAACATTTTATTCCGATTTGCTTACAAAGCGGACATAAGATACGCACCTTACATAATCTTTCAGTTTTATGCTTTGAAAAAGAATTTCCATATACAAAAAAGTATAATGAAAATTATTTTTCTTTGCCTAAAATCTGAAATCTTATGCAATCTGCTGCCTTATAAGTATTTAATAATTTTTTGTTAACATACTAAATATGATGAATATTTTTAATATGGCGAGCTATGATAAGGCGACGCGTCGGGATTAAATTATCTGTGGTTTTTGTTTTGGAAAACAATATCTACACTTTTTGTAGCTAATTCTGTGTAAAAATAACTGCATGCTGAAATATGCTATGTGCTGAAAAGTGAATATAAGTGGAGCATTCTTAATAATAAAGTGAAGTGTTTTAATAATAAAAAGGTTCAGATTATTGCTGAACCTTTTTATATATTTTTAAGATTTTATATTTTTAAATATTTTATATATTTACTTATTATAAAATTTTATAACAAGCACAAGTAATAGTTGTTGTTTAAGCTTTTACTAAGTGAGAATAATTATAGGTTCCTATTGAACCGTAATCCCATGCCGTGCTTAAAGTGCCATTATCTATTGATTTATTTAGAAAAGTTTCATCTATTATTTCATTTGTAAAAAATATGCAAAGTACTTCAGTTTTGCCAATAGTCCATGAATGCTTATCACCGTATCTATAAACACAATACCCTTGGTATGTATCAACTTCTTTTGTGATTGTTCCGTCATCTTCAACATTTGCATAAAATCCACCAACAAGCCCGTTTAATTTATAAATCGCAAGTGATTGATTTTTGGTAACGCTGGCTAGTTTTGCGTTGCTTTTATAGACCTTATATTGTTGATCAAATTTGCCGATAAATTCCCATGTACCTTCGACTTTATCAAAATTGACTGCAGTATGACTTTGGCTGGCTATTGAAAATCTGTTCATGGTGAAATCAAAAGAATAACTCCCATTTTTGTTGATCTTAAAATTAAAACTGTTGTAATCACTTTGTGACAAAGGCTTATCCTCAACATATGGGCTGTGGCTGAATATCAATTTGCTTGGATCGGTTGAGCCGCATGCAGTTAAACATAACATACAAGTTATTATACCAACGAAGGATATAATAACAGTTAAAGATTTTCCTAAACTAAAAATTTTGATTTTCATAGTTTACCCCCAAACTTTTATATTAGTATTATAGCATCTTATTTAAAATACAGCAACGAATTTAAGCAACTGTAAAATTCAATTTGGTTGAACTTTGGCAGGGTGGGGCTTTTCAAAATAAAAGCAGAGAGCTTTGTTTGAATTTCGAGCTCTCTGCTTAATATTATTTATTTTGCTTTATAATATCGATTTTGAATTTTTATTTTTGCAGTCTTTATGTTGATTTTTAATCGTTAATTTTTAAATTTATTTTCTGCATTGCTTTTTAGTCGTCATCGCCTGGTTCAGGTGATCTGCCATCACCAATAAGCGTAAATTCACGGTTACCGTATGGATCGTTTGCTTTGCAAGGCACTTTTGCATTGATTGCTTCTCTTAAAGAGTCTGTATCAGGAGTGCTGTATATAATGCCTGTATAAATAAGTTGATTGTTAAGTTCAACTTTCTTCAAATATTGGTCATTGAAATTGACATTTGCAATGGTTATTATACCACCTGTCAATCTTTCTTTTCGAACAATAGTTGTTTTGCCAAGCGTTGTATCTGTGTTTGTTGCATAAACATAATAATCATTACTTAAAGCAGGTTCAATAATTTGACCATCTTTAAGAAGATCAAGTGGGGTGTTAAAGTTATTTTTTATGTTTTTATTTAAGATTGTTGTTCTTGGAGTATCTTTATATTTTCCAGTTACTGGATCTTTATCAAATACAATTATAACTGCATAATTTCTTGGTTCCATAAGATCACCTCATAAAGTATTCTACGATAATTTTATAATATTTTTTTACTTTTTTCAATACTATTTATAAAAAAAGTCAAAATTTTTGAAAAAATTTATTAGAAGAGTAAAATTTAGCACTATTTTATTGCAAAAAATATTGATTTTTGGTATTATACATTATATGAATAAGAAAAAAACATTATATAAATACCTGACATATATATCACTTATTGCGATTTTCATTTTGCTGGATCAACTGACTAAGGTTTGGCTTTATGGTAAAAGTTGCTCTGTGATAGGGGATTTTTTGTGGCTGGAAAGTCCGGCTCTTAATACCGGTGCCGCTTTTAACATGCTTAACAACAATGTCCTTTTGATTATTTTGGCATCTGCTTTTTCGCTTGCAATGATCTATTTAATTTTTTGTGAAAAAATTGTGAAATCCAGATTTTTGAAGATTTCTTTATCAATATTGCTTGGTGGAACTGTTGGAAATATCATTGACCGCATAGCTTTTGGCGGTGTCCGTGATTTTATATATTTGAAAAGTATAAATTTTGCTATTTTTAATTTCGCTGATGTGTTTGTGAATATTGGAGTGTATCTTATCATTGGCTATTTGATATATTATTCCTTAATAAAAAAAGATGATAATGCAAGTGATAAGAAGAAAAATTTCATAGCTCAAAAAGACAACCGTGATCATAATGACGACAGTGATAATAATGCTGGCATTGATCATAATGACGACATTGATAATAAAGAGGATAGTGATAGTAATAATGACAATAAAAGCAAAGACAACAGTGAGAGTAAAAGAGGTAGCAAAAAAAATAGTAAAGACAACAGCATCAACAATGATGACAAAAAGTTGAAAGATAAAATTATTAAATCTGATAAAAGTGAGGTGGGTAAATAATGCGCCAAACCTTTATTGTTTCACTTGAAGATAAAAAAGAGCAAAGACTTGATGTATATTTAACAGAACTGCTGGAAGATTGGACAAGAAGTCAGATCAAAAGGCAAATAGATATGCAAAAGGCATTGGTAAATGGCAAGCCTTGTAAGGCTGGCTATTTGGTAAAAAATGGTGATGAAATATCTGTTGATTTTTCCCAAGAGGTGGGACTTGAAGATGTCTTGCCTGAAAATATACCACTTAACATAGTCTTTGAAGATGAAAATTATGCAGTGATCAACAAGCCTCAGGGAATGGTCGTGCACCCTGCACCTGGAAATTACACACACACACTAGTTAATGCGCTTTTGTATCACTTTACTTCTCTGTCAAATGGGGATAAATTCAGACCAGGAATTGTTCATCGCATTGACAAAGATACCTCTGGTCTTTTGGTGGTTGCAAAGAATGACAAGGCACATTTAAATTTGGCAAATCAGATTGCTGAGCATTCCTGCAGGCGAACTTACGTTGCACTTTTAGAGGGCAATGTGAAAGAAGATAGTGGGACGATTTCAACCTATCTTAATCGCGATAAATGGGATAGGAAAAAGTATGCTGTAAGCGGCACTGGTAAATGGGCGGTAACACATTTTAAAGTGCTGGAAAGATATGAGGGCTATACGCTTTGCCAATTTGAGCTTGAAACCGGAAGAACTCATCAAATAAGGGTGCATGCAAGTTTTATGGGACATCCAATTGTTGGTGATCCGGTCTATGGATATAAAAAACAAAAGTTTAATCTTAATGGGCAACTTTTGCATGCAAAAAAACTATCTTTTGTTTCTCCAACTGACAACAGACCGTGTGAATTTGAATGCGAAATTCCTGATTATTTTGCTAATTTGCTAAAAAAACTTAAGAAAAAATAAAAAATTACTATCAAAAGTTTTACTTTTTGACAAACTTTTGGTAAACTTATCATATACCTTATAAGAAATTATTTTGGAGGTTGTTATGGCAGAAGAAGTTAAAGTTAATAAAACAAAGACAACAAGAAAGTCTGGCTGGATGATCCATTTTGTCAGCTTTATTGCAGTTGTTTGTATTGGTGTTTCTCTTATTTTATCTAAGATTGGCTGGTTCGCAAAGGCGGCAAATGCGCTTTCTAATGTGGCGCAGATTATTTCATATGTGATTTTGATTTTGATTTCTGGCCTTTATGTCGTAAGAAGAAAAAGTATTGCATTTTGGATTGCTTGGGGCGTTTCAGTTGCACTGATTATTGTGTATTTCTTTATATAGGAGCTTGAACTTTGGATAGAAAAAAGGAATGGATAACAGCAATAAATATTGGTAAATATGTCGCTTTTATTGTGGCTACGGTAAGCGTCATTATTTCCCAGTTTCTTGGGGATACTATTTGGGTTAAGTTTGCCCTGATCGCATATGTGTCAGCTTTTGCCCTGACTTTTACTGCGCTTGTCTTTCATGCAAATGAAATATATAAGGCGGGCAGGGAAGCGAAAAAAGATAATGCAGAAGTGGTCAAACCAGATCAAGAAAATCAAGGAATCGTTGATATTAACAATGGAGAACTTAAAGGAACATCTGCTGAGGTTGTTAATTTAAAAACCGAACAAGTATGGACGGTTATTGGTGCTGTCGCTTCGGGCATTTTTACAATATTTACTTTCGTGGTATTGATTTTATTTTAATAATTAAAATGGCTTTTTAAAAGCCATTTTTCTTTTTATGAGTTTGTTTGATTGCAAAAGATAAAACTTTTTAAAAGCACTTGTCAAATATAGTTCAGACAAAATGAATAGTCCAAGCCTGAAAAGTTAAATAATAAAAGCTATTTTATCTTCAATAAAATATCAAATAAATCACAATTACTTGACAAATTATGGTCAATTGGACTAAACTATAAGGTGAAATCAGGCTTTAAAAATACAGGCCCAAAATAAAGGAGAAATTATGAAATATACTATTGGTGAAAAGAAAAATGGACAGGTTGCTGTCAAGTTCACTCTTGACGCAAAAGAGTGGGAAGCCGAGGTTGAAAAGGCTTACCAAAAACATAAAGGTGAATACAAAAAAGAAGGTTTCCGCCAAGGTCATGTTCCAAGAAAAGTTTTGGAGCAAACTTATGGCGAATTTATGTTCTTTGAAGATGCCTTCAATGACTCTTTCCCAGAATATTATACAAAGATGCTCAAAAAGGAAAAGGAACTTTTCCCTGTGGACTATCCAGCAATCAGCCTTGACAAAATGGATAAAGATGGCGTTGAGTTCACAGCAACTGTAACTCTTCTTCCAGAGGTTACTCTTGGTGAGTATACCGGTATTGAGGTTAAAGTGGCAAAGGCAACCGCAACCGACGCAGAAGTGAATGCAGAGCTTGACAAACTTAAAGAAAAACAAGTTAAATTTGTTGATGTGACTGACAGAGCTGCAAAACTTGGTGACCTTACAAACATTGATTTTGCTGGATTTGTTGATGGCAAACAGTTTGACGGCGGCACTGCAAAAGATTTTGAGCTTGAACTTGGCAGTCATCAATTTATTGATGGATTTGAGGATCAAGTTGCAGGCATGAAGATTGGGGAAGAAAAAGATGTCAATGTCACTTTCCCAGAGCATTACCAATCAAAAGATCTTGAGGGTAAACCTGCAGTATTCAAAGTTAAACTTCTTGAAATCAGAGAAAAAGTTTATCCAGAGCTTAATGATGAATTTGCTTCATCAGTTAGTGAATTTGAAACTCTTGCAGACCTCAAAAAAGATTTGAAACATCACATTGAAGAGCACAAGCAAGAGCATGTTTTGCAAGATGCAGAAAACGAACTTGTTGCAAAGATCGTTAAAAATGCAAAAGTAGATGTTCCTGCTGCAATGGTTCAAAGCCAAATTGATCGTGAGCTTGATGACATGGCTCATCAAATCGCTGGCTATGGCCTTAAACTTGAAAACTATCTTCAGATGATGGGAACAACTGTGGAGCAGTTCAGAAAATCTCGCGAGCAAAAGGCAGAAGAGAGCGTTAAAACCTCTTTGGTTATGGAAGAAATCATCAAGAAAGAGGGTATCAAAGTTACTGATAAAGATGTGAAAGCTAAGCTTGAGCTTATCGCAGAGCATACAAAACGCAACGTTACTGACCTTGAAAGAGAAATGGTGGAAGGACAAGAACAAATGCTGAAAAACACTATTCTTAGCGAAAAGGTTATAAACAGACTTAAAGAGCTTAATAATATAAAATAGTAAAGTGAGGGAAAACTATGGACATGAAAGATATGCTTATTCCTATGGTTGTGGAGCAGACCAACCGTGGCGAGAGATCTTATGACATCTATTCAAGACTTTTGGAGGACAGAATTATCTTCATCACTGGGGAAATTACTGACGAAACTGCAAACTTGGCTGTCGCACAACTTATCTATCTTGAAGGTAAAGACGCCACAAAGGATATTATGGTCTATATCAACAGCCCTGGTGGAAGTGTGACTGCTGGTATGGCAATCTATGACACAATGCAATATATTAAGTGTGATGTTTCCACAATTTGTATTGGTATGGCTGCATCAATGGGTGCATTCTTGCTTTCGGCTGGAACAAAGGGCAAAAGATATGCCCTTGCCAACAGTGAGATTATGATTCACCAACCACTTGGCGGATTCCAAGGTCAGGCGAGTGATATTGCAATCCATGCAGACAACATTTTGAAAACTAAAAAGAAACTCAACAGAATTTTAGCAGAAAATACTGGTAGACCTATTGAGGAGATTGAAAAGGACACCGATCGTGACAACTTTATGTCAGCGAAAGAGGCGCTTGCCTATGGTTTGGTGGACAAAATTTTTGATAAAAGAAAGTAATTAAGTAAGGAGCTTACATGGCAGAGGATACTTCAAACAACAACGAGCAGAATAAACCTGCAGAAAGATGTTCATTTTGTGGCAGACCAAAGAATATGGTCAGGTCTTTTGTTGTCAATCCAGATGGTAAAACAATTATTTGTGATGACTGCATAAAGATTTGTAAAGAGGTCATTGATCAGCAGGCAAGAAAACAAAAGAATCAAACTAAGCTTGAACTTCCAAAGCCACAAAAGATTAAATCAGAGCTTGACAAGTATATCATTGGTCAAGATAAGGCAAAAGAGGTTTTGGCGGTTTCAGTTTATAACCACTATAAGCGAATCAACTATCTTATTGACCAAAAGAATAAGAAGAAAGAAGATGGCATCAATATTGAAGATGTTGAACTTGAAAAGAGTAATGTTTTGATGCTCGGCCCAACCGGAAGTGGTAAGACACTTATGGCAAGAACACTTGCAAGAATTTTGAATGTTCCGTTTGCAACAGCAGATGCAACAACGCTTACTGAGGCGGGCTATGTTGGTGACGACGTTGAAAATATCTTGCTTAAACTTATTCAAAATGCAGACTTTGATATTGAAAGGGCATCACGCGGGATTGTCTATATTGATGAAATAGACAAGATTGCGAAAAAGAGCGAAAATGTTTCTATCACAAGGGATGTTTCTGGTGAGGGCGTGCAACAATCACTTTTGAAAATTTTGGAAGGGACAATTGCTTCTGTTCCGCCACAGGGTGGAAGAAAGCATCCAAATCAAGAGTGTATTCAAATTGACACAACGAACATTTTGTTCATCTGTGGTGGTGCATTTGTGGGACTTGAAGATATTGTCAGCAAGCGCCTCAGTCCAACAGGGCTTGGCTTTGGTGGGGATATAAAGGTCACAAAAGACAATGACCTTAAAGCAGAACTTTTGGCAGAAGTGAAACCTGATGACCTTGTGAAGTTTGGTCTTATTCCAGAATTTATTGGGCGTATTCCAATCACTGTGTCACTTCACGACCTTGATGAAAATGCACTTGGCATGATTTTGACAGAGCCAAGAAATGCGCTTATCAAACAGTATAAAAAGATGTTCAGCCTTGACGGTGTTGATCTTGAGTTCACAAAGCGGGCTATAAGCAGTTTTGCAAAGAAGGCAATTAAACTGAAAACCGGCGCAAGAGGGCTTCGAACAATACTCGAAGATGCGATGCTTCCACTTATGTATGAAGTTCCAAGTGATGAGACGATAGGCAAAATCGTTGTTGACACCAAGGAAAACAATGCGGAAGAGGTTGAGGCAATCTTTATTCACAAAGCTGATGAGAATGTTGGCGGCGGAGATAAATTGGCAGTGTAGTAATAATTTTTAATAAAATTAAATAAAAATTCACAGACGTAATCTCTGTGAATTTTTTTGTCAATTTATTATTATTTATTTTTATCAATTCCAAGTAAATAATCGGCACTTTCGTTAAGTGTTTTACATATTAAAACAAGAACATCAAGGGTTGGTTCACGTTTGCCTGTGCAATAGTTGTTAATAACGCTTTGTGACATATTTATTTTTCTTGCCAGTTCGCTTTGAGTTATATTTGATGTCCTCAGACATTCTTTTAACTGTTCAGAAAATTTATTCATAAAAAAATTATATACTAAAATATTTAAAATTATTTGACATATGGCTTATAGCCATAGTATAATAAAATTATTCCAAAATAGATAAGAAAAATACAAAAAGGAAAAACAAATGAAAAAGTTAAAAAATATTATTATAAGTTTATTGTTGGTTGTTGTAATGATGTTGCCACTTTGCTTTACTGGATGTAATCCAAATAACGATCAAGAAAACACAAAACAAGAGCAAACTGGTGACAATTCACAGCAAGAAGAGAATAATGGACAACAAAATAATGGGGACAATAATAATCCGCAAACCATTGTTATTTCTGAACCTAAAGTGGTTATGGCAGAAGTTTCAGGGCAATTGGATATTGTGAAAAACAAAATGGCTGCCAGTGCATCTGACGAAATTTCAGAGAATGAAGCAGAAACTGTGTCATCAGCAATAAGAAGTGTTGCAGATAAAAATGAAACTAAGTGGGAAGAACAGGGCGCAAACTCTTATATTAGTGCAAACAAATGGCCAATGGGCATGGTTTACGCAGTTGATTTTATTGTTCGAAATGCAACTATTGCCAATGGGTATTCAAATAGCTTCCAGTATGGTCAAATTTATACAGGCCAGGCGGAAGTGTCAGGCTATAATGGCTATTCTTCATTGATAATAAACACCGATGATGAAAGTAATCAGGTTATTGTAAATATGGATTATGACAGTATTGATCAACAAGTTAGTTATGCAGTTGATATTTATGTTGATTATGATTTTTCAACTGATACAGCAAAGAAATTAACAGTTTTATATGCTGAAAATAAATATTTCACTGATGTATGTTATGCAGAATATGATTTTATAAACAATAATTTTAAAAATATTCATATTGATGCATATACAAACGAAGCACGAGCTTTAAAGGTTGCACACTTTGAAGAATTTGTTTCTTCCTATAATTCAGGGACTTTAACGATTGCACAAATTGCTGAATTTGGCGTAACATCGCTAAATTTAATAAGTGGAAATATCACAGAAGATAGAAATAAACTTAATATTTATAGTTATGAGGCATACAAATATCCTGTTATTGGAAACATAGAATCAAATACATGGATAAATGTGTTATATAACTCTCTATATAATGATGCAAAAACTTATACGCTTCGCAAAGAAAAACTTGATACATTAAACACAAAAGTTGTTACTTATACTAAAGATGCAGTGAACTATGGGTTTGCCAAATCTGAATGTTACACAGGAGTGTATGACAACAAAGAAATATACGCATACACATTTATTGAATATGAAGATATGATTAAATATTTGTCTGACATTAAGACATTGATTATTCAAGATCAAAGTGCGAGTGATTATGTGAAAGATGTGATTGCAAGTGCTTATGGCTATGTTTACAGCCGTGGTGAAACAGGATACACTATGCAACTTGGTGCTTATGATGGTATAACAACAACTCTTACAAAAAGTGGAGCAAATTATTCCAGAAATGGTATTACAATTTCATATATAATTTATTGCAAAGCAATATCAACATATATTACATTTGAAAAAGATGGAGCGACAGTAAAAAATGTATTGTATGGAACTTTCACAAATAAGATAGTTAAAGACAATTGTTTAAAGGTAATTGATTCTGAATATGTAAGTGCTGATAAGAAAGATTTTGCACAAGGTTTGATAAATTATTGCAATACAAAACCAGAAAATAAATATTTTGAAAATAGTGAAAATTATTACATTGGACATATTGGAATTACAACATATCCTGAGTGGGATGGAGAAAAAATTACATATGTTCCATCGCTTTATTGTGAGATTTTTTCTAACATCGAAGCAGAGGTTGGATCTTCATATTATATAAGTATATATGTTTCTGAAAATATTCATGGCAGTGTTTGGACTATTGAAAACAGAATTATTCAATATAATACAAATATCTAAAACTTTAAAGTTAATATCAGACTTAAAAAGAGTAGTTAAAAGACTGCTCTTTTTTGATGTGTAAAAAATATTGTCTTTTTCTTGCAATGATACATCATTTTATGATAACATTAAATAGTAAAGGAAAATAAAATGATTATAAAAAGTGCAAGGTTTTTGAAAAGTGAATCGGGAGTGACTAAAAATTACTCTGGTTTTGGCGTGCCTGAAATTGCTGTGGTTGGACGAAGCAATGTGGGTAAATCCTCTTTCATAAATTG
>JAFSVX010000022.1 GCA_017444785.1 Clostridia bacterium | reverse complement strand
GTTGTTGTTTATGCTGGTTACGGTTGCATTGTTTGTGATTGAGGTGATGTTGCTTGGAAGTGAACCACTTACCGTTGCAACATAACTTAAAACAAGCGAGTCTCCTACCGGAAGCTCGTTATCAAACGTGAAGGTGAGCGGATTTGTTGAGCTTGGAGTGATAGGGGTGATGTCAATGGACTCACTGTATATTCTTGCGCTGTCCTCTTGGTAAACAAGTGGAACAACTCCGCCATCAAGTGCGCCAAGGTCATCAACAAGGGTAAAGTTTGAAATGGTATTCAATCCAGTGTTTGTGATTTTTACGGTATATGTGATGTTTTCGCCATTGGTAAAATTATCTTGATAACTCGATTTATTGACTTCAAGACTGAAAGACTCAACAAGTGTGGTGTTTGACACATTTGACAGGGCACTTTCAGTTCCTGAAGCTCCGCTGTAAGTATAACTTACGCTTGCCTGATTGCTTATAGTAGCCATATTTTTTCCTCCTTTAAGTATTAGGCATACAGAAAATATGCCTACTTTATTTTATGAATTAATAATAATTTGGGTGTCAAAATGAATGAATTATCAAAAAATAGTTGCAAAAATAATTATGGTATGTTAGAATACTTTTGCTGCGATGATATATTCATCTGAAGTAAACAAACAAAATTACTAAAGTGATTTTGTTTGTAGAGGAGAAACCGCCTAAAATGTGAAGTTTTGAATAAATTCAAAACGAACAATAGTGGCGAGTTTGGACGAGCTGGTGTGGTGGAATGGCAGACGCGTCGGACTCAAAATCCGATGTTGGCAACAACGTGTGGGTTCAAGTCCCACCACCAGCACCAAATAAAGTATTTAATTTTATAAAAAATCATGAACTCCACGGATAGTGGGGTTCTTTTTTGTTTAAGGTGTGATATAATATAGTTGTCAGGAGGAAAAGATATGGATTTAAAAATAACGGCTGAGTTTATTAAAGAGCAAAGAAAGGCAAAAGGTTTGACACAGGCTGAGCTTGCTGAAAAATTGTTTGTCAGTGAAAAGACTATCTCAAAATGGGAGTGTGGAAAAGGATTTCCGGACACATCACTTGTGCTGCCGCTTTGTGAGGTTTTAGGCATTTCTGCCAATGAACTTTTATCAGGCAAGAAGCTTAATGAAAAAGATTATATAAAGAGTGCGGAAACAAACCTTGTTGAACTTAAAGATAAAACTGAAAAATTGTCAAAATTTTTGTTTATGATTGAATGGGTGCTTGGATATTTTGTAAGTTTTACATTTATTACTTTGGTGTTTGTGGCTTCCTTTGTGCAGATGGCAATATGGCTGAGGATTGTTTTAATGGTATTTGGATTCCTTCAATTTTTTATTGGAATACACTTTTGTATTGCTATTGAAAAAGATGTGGGCTATTATGAGTGCAAACATTGTCATGATAAACATATACCATCATACAAGCAAATTTATGGTGCAATGCACATGGGTAGAACAAGATATATGAAATGTCCAAAATGTGGCAAAAAATCTTGGCAAAAGAAAGTTTTAAAATAAAAATGCGAAAAATAGCGCAAGAATGTTTGCGTTATTTTTTTATTTTATTTGACACAGGTTTTAATTTGTTGTTAAAATTAATTCAATAATAATAAAAGGAGAATGTTTATGAACAAGATTTTTAAAATTTTGATTTCATGTTTGGCTTGCTTTGTGCTTGTCTTATCTCTCGGTTTTTCAGGGTGCAGTTGCTCTGTTAAAGAAAGTGACAAAGATGATCAAACCGAATCAATTGATCGTGATGTTGAGTATGAAGTATATGATTATACTTACGACAGCGAAAAGTCTGGGTATGATAACGGTGTTTACACAATCACCAGCACTTGCGAAGGTAAAGATAATGCAGTCATGACTATAAGTGGACTTTCAGATGAGGGTGACATAACTGTTCAGACAAACCCAGTGAAAGTTACCTTCACAAAGATTGGAACTTATACTTTAACTGGTGACCTTTATGGAAGTATAGAGGTTGCGATTGCTGAAGAAGTTGAAGATGATGTTGAGATTGAACTGAGCGCTGCAACAATCACAAGTTATACAACGTCTCCAATTTATGTAAGCACAGAAAATCAAGATGATGTGAAAATTTCTGCTAAGAAAAACACAACAAACAATGTTTGTGACTATAGAAGTGTGACTGATGATTACCTTGACTCTGCAATTTACTCGGTTGGGGATTTGAAGTTTAAGGGTAAAGGAACTTTAAATGTGCTTTCAGCATATAACAACGGAATTCACACAAAAGATGATTTGGAAATTAAAAACCTAACACTTTATGTCAATTGTGTTGACAACGCACTTAAAGGTAATGACAGTGTGACTATATTGTCTGGAACTTTGACACTTCTTAGTGCCGAGGGTGATGGAATTAAAACTCAAATTCATCATATAACACTGAAAAAGCAAAGCAAAAAGGAATAATTACGATTCAGCCAGAGGAGAATGCTGCTGAAATCAATATTGATATATATGCATACAGTGATGGTATTGATGCTGCATATGATGTTGTGATTGATGAAAATGGAATAGACAGTAAAGGTAATGATGTGTCAGGAACTATAACTATAAATATTTACACCTACAGCTATGCTTCAAGTAAATTGAACACTGTGCAAACGGTCATTCAAAGTGCAGGTCCTGGTGGATTTGGTGGTGGCATGCCTGGTGGCTTTAATGGTGGAATGGGACAAGGTGGCGGCGGTCAAGGTCCATCTGAAGATGGAAACACTGACAAGCTTGACATAAGTGCCAAAGGAATTAAAGCAGATAACGAGATCACAATAAGTGGTGGAACATTTGTTATAAGTGCATATGATGATGCAATTCATGCCAATAATGATGAAGAACTTGAAAACAGTGAAACCCCACTTGGCAATGTAACCATTACTGGTGGAACTTTTACAATCATGACTCATGATGATGGTATTCATGCAGATGGAACATTGGAAATCACTGATGGAGAAATAACAATTGGAACTCTTACAAATAATACTGTTTATGAAGGACTTGAAGGCAATGTCATAAATTTCAAAGGTGGCAAGGCTGTTGTTATTGCAAAAGATGATGGCGTCAATGCCACAAGTGGAAGTAAAACGCCTGCAATAAATGTGAGTGGGGGATTGCTTGATGTGACTGTGCCATCAAGTGGTGATGTTGACGGTATTGACAGCAATGGAACTTATACTCAGACAGGTGGTGTTGTTATAACTCGTGGTCCAAACAGTGAAATGAGTGCAGCCATTGACGCTGACAGCACAAAAGTGATTTATGGTGGAACACTTATAATTCTTGGATATGGCAGTATACAACGAGGAAGTGGAGTCAGCTTATATTCGATGTCACTTCACTCTTCGGGAAGTAAAACTGTAAACATTGGTGGAACATCTTATTCATTCACAAATGGCAATTATAGTTATGGAAGAACAACTGTTTACAGTAGTGTGGCAGTTTCATAATTTTAAAATAAATATGGCAAAAGAATATCTGCAAATAAAATTGCAGATATTTTTATATCAAATTGTTAAATATAATGAGAATAATATCTATTTTATTTT
>JAFSVX010000021.1 GCA_017444785.1 Clostridia bacterium | reverse complement strand
TGGAGTGACATTTATTGGAATGCATCCATTCTATGAGTGTTATAGTCTTAATAGTGTTACTTTCAGAACATTAAGTGGATGGTATGTGACACAAACATATTCTGCAACAAGCGGAGATAGTGTTACAGTATCATCAACTGATTTATCAGGAAATGCAACTATGATAAAATCCACATATGATTATTATTACTGGAAACGAAATGTGTAGGAGAAAAATAGAAGTATTAAACAGACAATATCCGCTTTTACTTAAAATAATTATATGAAAGTTAAGATGAAAACAGGTGTAAGATTCAACCACACCTGTTTTTTGTTACATAAAATTCACAGTAAAATGAAGATTTGTCTTTATATTTATTTAGCATTTTTTTATTCTTATGAAACTATGAGAAATAAAAATTCATTAAATAAACGTTTGTTTGAAAAAATATGATTTATTTCTTTAAGTTTGCGCCCATGATGCCTCCGATGGCGCCAGCAATGGTGTTGAAGGCAAAGTCAGAAACAAGCCCCATGCCAAGCACAAACTCGCCTGCAAGCAGGCTGAAAGTGGTGAAGGAAAGCATTGTATAAATAAGGGCAAACAAAACACCATTGATAAGACCTTTTGTGCCGTTTTTGGTCAAGAATATTGATCCAAGAAAGACGCTGAACGCCTTGATAACAAGGTTGACAGGTGTGATTGCACTGTCTGGAATATTTGCCCACTTTATAACAAATGCAAATATCATGATGCTTGCAAATGTGACAATAAGTGCGATAAATAAGCTTTAAAGATATTTGAGTATTTTTGTCATGCCCTCAGTTCTTGTCTTGGTGTTGGTTGCAGTTTTTGCCATAATTCGATCTACTTGATTTGTGAATGTATATGGATATTTGTAAATGTATATAGGGAAATGTTTTATCTTAACACTTTATATGAAGGAAAAATTTGTCAAATTATAAACTTTTTTTGTAATTTTATTTCTTTTACATGTTTATTTGTTTCTTATTGATTGTGTGGTTTGATTTGTTTTTGGGCTTTGAACAATCAAAAATTTATAAATCAAACACTTTTATTTTTCGTATTTTTTGTCAAAAATTTATTGTAGTATTTTTTATAAAGGATTGACCTTTCTTTATTTTTTGTTGTATAATATGGCAAAATGAATCTATGTAAGGACTTAAAAGCATGAAACCCATAAAAAAGAAAACTGCTAAATTATTTATCATTCTTATTGCTGTTGCTGCTGTGATTGCAACGCTGTTTACCTTTGTGCCTATGCACTTTGGCGCAACAACTTTTACTTCAGTGGTATCAAGTATTAACAAATCTGCTGACCTTGGCGGGGGAGTGTATGCTGAGTATAACTTCAGCGACGATTACAGCGAAAACGCAATAAATTCTTCCATCGAAACAGTGAAAGAGGTGCTTGCAGAATGCGGATATTCTGGTGCAAGTGTATTTTCTGTTGGTGGAAAGAAGCTCCGTGTGGAAATTGGCTATCCAACCGCTTATGGCTCTTTGAAAGACTCTTATTCTGTTTTGAGGATGGTTGGTATCGGTCAGTTTGAACTTCGCAGTTCTTCTTCTGAAGATGATACTTACATCTTAGGAAACAAGCACATAAGTGATGTTCAAATAAGCACATATAACTCATCAATTTATGCAGTGCTTTACTTTAATGCAGAAGGTCAGCAGGCTTATGATGATATGCTTGAAGCATCAAGCACTATTTATGTTTACATGGGTGGAAATTTGATGACAAGTTTCAGCAGCTCTAACATAACTGCATCTTCTTCAATGCCTTTAACTTTCACATCTTATGCAAGTGCAGAGGATTTCACAAGAAAAGTTAAGCTTGGAAGCATTGATGCTGTGCTTGACAGCAAGAGTGTGGTTATCAACACAACAAGTTCAACAAATTTGACACTTATACTTTCGCTTGTTGCAATCTCTGTGATTGTGCTTGGTGGACTGGTATTTTTCGCAGTGAAGTTTGGTGTGATGTCTTGCTTCAAATTGCTTGCGCTTTTGTTTGATCTTGTTATAGTGTTGTTCCTTGTTTGGGCTTTCCCTTGGGCAGAGATCAGCTTTTCATCACTCTTGGCGTTTGCTTTTGGTATTACACTTTCGTTTGTAACAACTTACATTTATCTCTCTCGTGTTGAAGAGGAGTATAAACAAGGTAAGACAGTTACGGCATCGCTTGAAAGTGGATACAAAAAGTCTTTTGGTGGTATGCTTGCTGGAAATATCGTCCTTGCAGTCATTTTTGCAATTGTGGCAATTGTGGCTTCTGGGGAACTTAAAGTGTTCGGCTTAATCACTTGTCTGTTCTCACTTGTATCAATGTTTGATGGCACACTTATGCTTCCGGGATTTGTCAATATCTTTGAAGCATTCAACGACGGTGGTGCCAAAGCTTATAGATTTGCCACAAGGGAGGAAAAGAAAGATGAATAAGAAAAAACCTTGGCTTTTAGTTTACGTTATTATTTCTTTTGCTGTGATCATCTCGGCAGTTATTGTTGCGCTTACCGCAGGATTTAACCTTGGCAGTGATTTCGCAGGTGGCACTCAGATTGAGGTGCTTGTAACTGACAATGCGAAAAGTGAAAATCAACTTATTTCAGACGCAAAGACAGTTTTAAGAGAAAATGGTGTATCATATGAGAAAATCTTGCTTGAGGATAAATACACTGACACTTACCTTGTGATTCGCACCAACAATAAATCTTTCAACAAAGACAATGTTGCAAACAACTTGGCTCATAAATTGGAAGTTGAGATTGAAGATGTAACTGGTATCTATGAAATTTCTGGTTTCATCACCAAAAAAGCAGTGATTTATATTTCTGTTGCAACAGTGCTTTTGATTCTTGGCATCTTCTTTGCAGGTTGGATCAGATATAAGCTTATAACTGCAGTTTCACTTACTCTTGCAGTTTTGCATTCGCTTATATTCTCGACATCAATTTTGATTCTGACAAGATTGCCACTGAATTTGGTTTCATTCATCTTGCTTGTAACATTCTCGGTATTCGTTCTGTTCGCATTTGTGCTTACATTTGAAAGAGTACTTGAAAATGGCAAACTTTTGCATAATAAAGATTTATCAGGAAGCGAGCTTATCAACCTCAGCAGTAAGCAAACGGCAAAAACGCTTATCATGGTTGCGTCTGCAGTGATGGTGGTTACAATTGTTTTGATGTTTGTTCCATCACTTGACATAGTGTTTGCTGCATTGACAATGTTTGTTTGTCTTGTGACTGCTGCTTACTCTTATGGTCTTATCGGGCTTTCACTTTATGGCTTTATGCTTACACTTAAAGAAGCTGCGGATAAAAAGCGTTTAAGCACGGATAACTCACCTGCGCCTAAGAAAAGATAAAAATTTGTAAATTTGGATTTAGATTTAGTAATAAGTAATAATAGTAAAAAAATAAGCCACAGATTGACTATTTGTCATTTGTGGCTTTATTGTTGAAGAGGTAATAATATGAACTTCAAAGATATTGATGAAAGAATTTTAAAACTGCTTGAAAAAAGAGGAATAAGTGGGGAGAAGCAAATAAATGAGTTCTTAAACCCTACACTTGATCAACTGCTTGATCCACTTGACCTTTTAAACATGAATAAAGCTTGCGAAAGAATCCGTTTTGCCATTGAGCATAGACAAAAAATTGTGGTCTATGGGGACTATGACTGTGATGGAATCTCTGCTTGCGTTATACTTTATAAATATTTCAAATCTGTGAATGCAGATGTTGATGTGTATATCCCTAACCGTTTTGATGATGGCTATGGGCTTTCCAAAGACATGATTGATGAAATCATGACAAAATCTAAACCGGCATTGCTTATCACTGTCGATCTTGGTATCACTGCCATAAACGAAGTCGAAATGATAAAATCCTATGGCACTGACGTCATTGTAACCGATCACCACGAGCCAGGCGAAAATGTCCCTGACTGTCTTGTTATTGATCCCAAAATTCAAGGCCAAAATTATGCCTTTAACGGACTTTGTGGGGCGGGAGTTGCTCTTAAACTTGTGGAGGCTCTTGCGGGCAGAGATGAGGCGTTTAAGTATTTTGACATAGCTGCGATTGCAACAATTGGTGATATCGTCCCACTTATCAGCGAAAACCGAGTTATCGCAAAACTTGGACTGGAAAAAATCTCTGCAAGAGATTGTCAAGAGAGTTATAAGTTTATGCTCTCCAGCCTTGGTCTTGAAAAGGTTTCCAGCCAGGATCTTGCTTTCAGAGTTGTTCCTCGCCTTAATGCCAGCGGAAGAATGAGTCAGGGCAAAAAAGTTTTTGATTTTCTTATTGAAACGGATAAACAGAAGCTTGAGACGTTGTATCAGGCAATATGCGAGGATAACGAGCAAAGACTTCAAAGTATTGGTCAGGGTGTGGCCACTTTGGAAGAGGAAATCAAAAAAATCTCTCTTTGCAGAGAGCCAATAATCCTTTTGAAAGGTGAATTTCATCAGGGCGTGCTTGGAATTTTGGCTTCACGCATTTGCCATGACTATAACAGACCTGCAATCATATTCACCACAACAGAAGAGGGCACGCTGAAGGGCAGTGGAAGAAGCATTGAAGGACTTGACCTGCACAAAGCACTTTGCGACTCCAGCGAGTATCTTTTGAGATTTGGTGGACACAAAATGGCGGTTGGTCTTGAGATAAAAGAGGAAAACTTTGAAACATTCAAAAATCATTTGTCAAATATTGTGGCTTCAAGTTTGAATTCGAAGGCGTATTTAGTTTCACAAAACTTTGATATTAAAATCACAGAGCAAGACATAAATAAATATTTCATTGATCAACTTGACTTGCTTGAGCCTTTTGGTTGCGCCAATGAAAAGCCAACCTTGATGATGGAGGCAGGAAAACTCGGTGTTGTTCAAATGAAAGACAATAACTTCAAGCATTTTAAAGTTACCACAAAAAGTGGTAAGCAAATCATGTGTTTTTCGGGTGAAAAGCATATTGAGGCTCTCTCTTCAGCGGTGAAAAAGAACCTGATTATTGACCTTGAAAATAATGAGTTTAAAGGGAAAGTCTATCCACAGGCAATTTTAAGAGATGTGTTTATCAAACAAATAAGGCTGGAAAGTGATAAGGAAAGGGAACTTATTTTATCGCTGATTTCAAGGTATAACTCAGAGTTTGCGCCTCACGATGTCATGGAGTATAACTTTGAAAACATAGAGGAAGTTATTAAAAATGTAAGTGGGAATGGGTTTGGGACTGTCGTTGTTGTGGACAGCGAAAAACAGGCTGCAAGGTTTGTCAATATTTTTCCTAAGCTTAAAGATTTTTACATTTCTCATGTACCATTGAAGAATTTTCAAAACACTATTTTAGTCAGCGCAAGATACCCTGTTTGTGAACAAGAACTGCATGGCTATGAGAATATCATTTTCACAAGGTGCATATATAATCACGAGAAAGACTGTTTTGCAGAGAATGCAAAAGTGTTTGTTCCTGCACGAAAAACATATAATACAATATCAATCAATAATTCACGTAATGTGAACATTATGGTATATAATCTGTTGAAAAAATATGCTGGAGCTATTAAAGCTAACAATGTCTTTGAATGGCTGGATAAAATCCAAAAGACAGAGGGTGGAATAAGCAAGGCGCAACTTATGTTCTCAAGTTTAGCGTTTAAAGAGCTTGGTTTTATAAGTATGGAATTTTATCCTGAGTTTAAGATCGAGGTTGTGGAAAATCCACCAAAAAAAGAGCTTTGCGCTTCAAAATTTATAAGTAAAATCACAGGGAGGAGTAACTGATGGACGATTTTGTAAAATTGATAAAAGAAAAATATGAAAATCCCAAAGTCATCTTAGATGCCTATGATTTTGCATGCAGTGCGCATAAGGGTGTCAAACGCCTCAGTGGTGATGACTATATTATTCATCCAATAGAGGTTGCGAAAACTCTTGTTAATCTTGGTATGGATGACGAAACTATTGCTGCTGCGCTTCTTCATGATGTTGTGGAGGATACCCCGGTTACATTTAAGACAATAAAAAAACTTTTTGGTGAAAATATTGAAAAGCTTGTCAAAGGTGTAACAAAAATAAGCAGTTTAAAGTATGAAACCTATGAAGATCTTGAAATGGAAAGCCTAAAAAGGCTCTTTGTTGCAATGAGCAAAGATATTCGAGTTATTTTGATAAAACTTGCGGACAGGCTCCATAATATGCGCACAATTGAATATTTGCCATATGACAGAAGAATAAAATGTTGCAATGAAACCATGAACCTTTTTGTGCCTATTGCAGAGAAACTTGGGCTTAATTCCATCAAGCTTGAACTTGAGGATATCTGTTTTAAAAACCTTAAACCTGCAGAATATAATAAACTTAAAGAAGAACTTGACCGAAAATACGAAAAGAGTAAAGCACGCATGGGGGATATTGAAAAAGAGCTGAAACAAGCGCTTGTCGACCTTAATATAAAAGGTGAAGTGTCAAGCAGGTTCAAGCATTTTTACAGTGTCTATAAGAAGCTTAAAGATCGCGGCACCGCAAAGATTTATGATATCATAGCTTTCAGAATTATCGTTGATGATGTTAAGGATTGCTATGTTGTCCTTGGAAAAATTCATCAGATGTATAAGCCTGTTGCTGGTCGAATAAAAGACTATATCGCTGCGCCAAAACTGAACGGATATCAAAGCCTGCATACAACACTTATCATGAAAGATGGAACACCTTTTGAGGTGCAGATCAGAACTTATGCTATGCACAGGTTTTGTGAATATGGTATCGCTTCGCATTGGAGGTATAAGTCAAAAGTATCAAGCAAAGACATCACTGATGACAAGTTTGATATGTTCCGATCAATCATTCAAGAGAAAAAACAATATAAGGACAGTTCAGAGTTTATTAAGGCACTCACAATGGATTTTTCACTCAGTGAGATTTGGGTGTTCACGCCAAAGTATAAGCCAATTTCTCTGCCCGAAAACTCCACGCCTGTTGACATGGCATATGCAGTTCACACAGAGCTGGGAAACACATGCATAGGTGCAAAGGTCAATGGTAAAAAAGTGCCACTTAACTATAGGCTGGAAACTGGTGATGTTGTGGAAATTATCACAAGTGATGAAGCAGTGGGGCCATCAAGAGATTGGCTTAAATTTGCGGTAAGTAACAGCGCAAGAGCGCATATAAGAAACTATTTCAGAAAGCATCAAAATAAAGAGAGTGTAGCCAAAGGAAGAGAGGCACTTGAAAAGTGCGCCAAAAAGAATAATTTACCATTTGATTGGATCCTTTCAAATGAATTTCTTGATGAAGTAAAGAAAGCACATTTGGTTTATTCGATGGACGATTTGTTCTCTTTGATAAGCTCGGGCACTATCAGACCGGAAGAAATGATAAGCATTGCCAAAGAGACCTTTAAAAAGAAGGATAAAAAGTCAAAACAAGAAAACTCATCAACACTTATTGATGGGGTTGATGTTCCTGATGTTAAACTTGCTCACTGTTGCACGCCTGTTCCTGGCGATAAAATAGTTGCAATAAGTTCCAACAGTGGACTTATAACTGTGCACTCAGCGTCTTGTAAGAACCTTAAGCTGATTGATCAGAAACGACTTTTGCAAGCGGTTTGGAAAGATAACATTGAGCATAATAAAACTTTTGATATCTACTTTAAAATCACCGGCGTGGATAAGTATAAATTGCTTGAAAATGTGCTCAACGTCTTTTACAGCAACAGCACAGATATAATCAATGTAAGTGCGACGACAAATGGTGGAAAATTTGTGATCACGGTGCTTATAAAGGTGAAAGATCTGCAAGAGTTTGAAAATCTTAAAGAGAATTTACTTAAAATAGAAAGCGTGCAAAACGTAGTCAGAAACAGTATTGCGTAAATTTATTTGAAAAAACACTTTACAAATTAAGAAAAATATGATAATATTTGCATTGTACCTTGAATTGAGGGGCTAAACTTTGGTTTTCCGGTTTGGTTTTACTCAGATTTAAGGCAAATATTGAAGGAGGAAAACATAATGGATAAAGCTAAAAAGCAAAGCATAATCACTGAGTATGCAAGAAAAGAAGGCGACACAGGTTCTCCAGAAGTTCAAATCGCACTTTTGACTGAAAGAATCAATCACTTGACAGAGTATCTTAAAACAAATAAACAAGATGACCACTCAAGACGCGGTCTTTTACAGCTTGTTGGACGCAGAAAAGGTCTTTTGAACTATCTTAAAGACACAGACCTTGAAGGTTACAGACAACTTATTGCTAAACTTGGTATCAGAAAATAAATAAAAAAGGGGGCAGAAATTTTTCTGTCCCTTGTTTTATATAAAATTTATTAAAAAGGAATTAAAACTATGGAAGGTAAAATTTTTAAAACTGAAATTGCTGGAAAAGATTTAACTGTCGAACTTGGCAAATATTCTGAGTTTGCAAACGGATCTTGCCTTGTTAAAAGTGGTGAAACTATTGTTATGGTCAACGTAACAATGAGTGATAAACCACGCGAGGGTATGGACTTTTTCCCTCTTCAAGTTGATTTTGAAGAAAAAATGTATTCAGTAGGAAAAATCCCAGGCGGATTTAAAAAACGTGAAGGCAGAGCTTCAGATAAAGCTATTTTGGTTTCACGTCTTATCGACAGACCAATTCGTCCTCTTTTCCCAAAAGGATTCTATAATGATGTGGTTGTTGTGGCAACCGCACTCTCTGTTGATCCAGACAGACCACCAGAGGTTTTGGCTATGATTGGTTCATCAGTTGCACTTTCGATCTCTGATATTCCATTTGCTGGCCCAACTGGTTCAGTTGTTGTTGGTATGGTTGACGGAAAATATATCATCAACCCAACACAAGAGGAAGATGAGAAAAGCAGACTTCATCTGACACTTTCTGGAACAAAAGACGCTGTGATGATGGTTGAAGCTGGTGCTCAGGAGATTTCTGAACAAGAAATGCTTGACGCAATCATGTTTGGCCATGAAGAGATCAAGAAGATTGTTGCATTCATCGAGGAAATCCAAAAAGAAGTAGGACTCCCTAAGAAAGACGTTCCACTGTTTGTTGTTGGTGATGATGTTAAGACTGCTGTTCATGACTATGCTTTTGAAAAGATGCAAGATGCTTTTGAAGTAACTGCAAACAGAAAGGAAAGAAGCGACAGAGTTGACGAAGTTGAAGAAGATGTATTAAATCACTTTGCAGAGCAGTTTGAAGGCAGAATGCTTGAAGTTAAAGATGTTCTTTACAAGATGAAGAAAGAGATTGTTCGCAGAATGATTGTTGATAAAGAGGTTCGCCCTGATGGAAGAAAACTCACAGAGGTTCGTCCTATTTGGTGCGAAACAGGAATTTTGCCACGTGTTCACGGCTCAAGCGTGTTTACTCGTGGACAAACGCAGGTCATGAATGCGCTTACTCTTGCAACTCTTGGTGAGGTTCAGAAACTTGAAGGCCTTGATAATGATGAATATAAACGCTATATTCACCAATACAATATGCCAGGCTATGCAACCGGTGAAGCAAGAGCATTAAAAAGCCCAGGAAGAAGAGAAATCGGCCATGGTGCTTTGGCAGAAAGAGCTTTGGAGCCTGTTATCCCATCTGAAGAAAAATTCCCATATGCTCTCAGACTTGTAAGTGAAGTGCTTTCATCAAACGGCTCTTCATCAATGGCAAGTGTTTGTGCATCAACACTTTCACTTATGGACGCTGGTGTTCCAATCAAGGCACCTGTTGCAGGTTGCGCTATGGGACTTATTAAAGATGAGCAAACTGGTAAAGTTATCGTTCTTACTGATATTCAAGGCGCAGAAGATTTCTATGGCGACATGGATTTCAAAGTTGCCGGAACTAAAGATGGTATCACTGCAATTCAAATGGATATCAAAATCAAAGGTATTGACAAGGCTATTTTGACAAGAGCTCTTGCACAAGCTAAAGATGGCAGAATGCATATCATGGGCAAAATGCTTGATTGCCTCCCTGCAACAAGAGATCATCTCAGCAAGTATGCTCCAAAGATTATTTCATTTAACATCAACCCAGACAAGATTGGTGAAGTTATTGGCAGTGGCGGAAAGACTATAAATAAAATTATTGAGCAAACCGGCGTTAAGATTGACATTGATGATGACGGACGTGTTATGATTGCTTCTGCAGAAGAAGAGAATGCACTTAAAGCAAAAGAAATCATCATGGGTATTGTATTTGAGCCAGAACTTGGCGAAAGATACACCGGAACAGTTGTTCGCATTATGCAATTTGGTGCATTTGTAGAACTTACTGAGACTGTTGATGGCATGATACATATTTCTAAACTTTCATCAAAGAGGATTGAAAGAGTGGAAGATGTTGTCAATATCGGAGACCGCGTTGAAGTTGAAGTTATTAAGATTGATGAGAAGGGACGCGTTGATCTCAAACTCATCAAAAAGTTATAAGGCGAAAAAGCACACATCTGCTGTGTTTCTATAAAAAAATTCACACACTCGTTTATGAAAATAAAGTCGTGCGTGAATTTTTTTATGAGCCTTGCATCTGAGCACTTTTTCGCCTTATAACAACGTTATATGAATAAAGTGTATAATTGCATCTAAATTTCGCCTTATAATAACGTTATATGAATAAAGTGTATAATTGCATCTAAATTTCGCCTTATAACAACGTTATATGAATAAAGTGTATTGTTTCTTTCTTATATATGCAAACTGCGTCTTGAAATAACATTATATGAATAAAGTGTTATAAAATAGAAAAATATTTTCTCAGCGAAATTTTTATATCAGTAAAAAATCAAAAGTTTCTCTCATATAATATTGTGAGGAATTTTTTATGTCGAATAATGTTGTAAGTGAAAGAAAGGAAAAATTTATTATACATGGGATTGTGAATTTCTGCCTTGTATGTATTGTTGTTCTGACCATGTTGTTTTGTGGAGTGCTTGGCGGAGAAAATGATGTGATGGCAGTTAATAAAACGTATAATGGAGTGATCTATGCGGGTGATGAAAATTCTGGCAAAGTGGCTCTTATGATCAATGTTTATTGGGGAACAGAATATCTTGATAGTATGCTTGAAACACTTAACAAGTATGATGCAAAATGCACATTTTTTGTGGGTAAGACTTGGGTGAAAGATCATGAAAATGTGCTTCAAAAAATTTATGATTGTGGGCATGAGATAGCAAATCATGGATCCAATCATAAAGAGCATGCAAATTTATCCTATGAAGCTAACATTTCAGAGATTGACGATTGCACCAAGATAGTGAAGCAGACTGTTGGGGTGGATATGAATTTATTTGCCCCGCCTGGCGGAAGTTACAGTCAAGCCACGGTCAAGGCGGCGGAAAGTCTTGGCTATAAGACGATACTTTGGACACATGACACAATTGACTGGCGAGATCAAGATGTTTCGCTTATAATATCTCGTGCGACAAGTGAAATGGTGGCGGGCGACTTAATACTTATGCACCCAACTTCTGCCACAGCTGAGGCGCTTGAAAGTATTTTGAAAATCATGCAAACAAAAGGACTCAAACCCGACATTGTTTCAAATGTGATAAAATAAGATAAAAAGTTAAGTAAAAAATTGCAAAACTTATAAAAAACGCAAAATTCGTGTGTAAAATTTGTCGAAATGATGATTTTTATACTCAATTTTGCGTTTTTTTATTGATTTGCTATTGACTTAGTATACTTTTTGTGCTAAAATCTGCAATAGTTGATAAATTTTAAGGAGAATATCATGGAAAAAAATAAAATCATTTATCTTGATAATGCTGCGACAACCGCTATGTCAAACGAAGTTTATCGCGAAATGATTGATGCTTATGGCAAACTTTATGGCAATCCATCAAGCATCTATGGAGCCGGCAGAGAAGCCGACAGCGCACTTCGAAAAGCTCGTGAAAAAGTTGCAAAAGCTATTGGTGCTCTTCCAAGTGAAATCTTCTTCACAAGTGGTGGAAGCGAATCAAACAACTGGGCAATCAAAGGCATTGCAAGGGCGAACCGCGATAAAGGTAATCACATCATAACATCAGTGATTGAACATCCATCAGTGCTTGAAAGTTGCAGAGCTTTGGAAAAGGAAGGTTTCAAAGTTACTTATCTTCCTGTTGATGAATTTGGTGTTATCAAATATTCAGAACTTGTTAAGGCAATTGGACCAAACACAATTTTGATCTCTATTATGACTGCAAACAACGAAGTGGGAACAGTGCAACCTATTAAAGCCATTGCAGAGCTTGCAAAAGCCAATGATGTCATTTTTCACACAGATGCAGTCCAGGCAATTGGACATATTGATATCAATGTTAAAGATATCGGTATCACTGCGCTTTCAATTTCTGCACATAAAATCAATGGACCAAAGGGTGTTGGTGCACTTTATATCAAAAAGGGAACTAAGATCCAAAAGCTTATTGATGGCGGTGAGCAAGAGAGAAATATGCGTGCCGGCACTGAAAATGCACCAGCAATTGTTGGTTTCGGAAGGGCAATTGAAGATGCAACTGCAAATATTGAGGAAAACAACAAGTATTTGAAGAGTATTCGCAGATATTTCCTCAAGACAATTTCAGATGCTATCCATAACATTCAGTTGAACGGACATAACACTCAAAGATTGCAAAACATCGCAAGCATCTCTTTTGAAGGTGCTGAGGGTGAGGCTGTGCTTATGATGCTTGACCGTGAAGGGATATATGTTTCAACAGGCTCTGCTTGTGCATCTGGAAGCAACAAACCATCATATGTGCTGCTTGCAATGGGCAAAGACGCTGATACTGCTTCTTCAACAATAAGATTTTCTTTCAGTAAAAACACAACAAAAGAAGATATCGACTATGCAGTTGAAGAAATAAGAAAAGCTGTTAAGAAGATAAGGAGTATCTCTGCAATAAGAATTTATAAAAATAAGGTGGAGTTATAATATGGAATATACAGAAGCATTATTAAATGAATTTTATAATCCTGCAAATGTTGGGGTTATCAAAGGTGCAAGTGCAGTTGGTAAAATTGTTGATGATGAAAGTGGAGAGATTGTGAAAATCTATATCACTGTGGAGAAAAATAAAGTTATTGATGCAAAGTTCCAGACCTATGGTTGTGTGCCATCAATTGCTTGCAGCTCGGTTGCAACAAGAATGATCATAGGACTGACTCTTGATGAAATTACTGCAAATATCACTGCTGGTGCCATCACTAAAGAGATCGGCAAACTCCCTGAAGGCAAAAACAGAAGCGCAGAAATGGCAGAAGCTGCTGTTAAAGCTGCTGTTAAAAATTATTACAGAAAAGCTAAAGGCGAGAAAGTTGACGAGGACTAATTAGTATTAAGATTGTTTAAATCTTCAAAATAATTAAATGTCAATTGTTATAAAATAAATTAAATTGTAAATTGTAAAAAAAAAATTGCTTCAAGTTACGGTAGCCCCGTAATTTGAGGCAATTTGTCTTTTTATGTATAATTTTTGGAAATTTAAGTCAAACTAAGAGCAATCACAGGAGGTGTTTTATGAGTGATTGTTTTAAATGTGGCTTAATTTCTTTAGGGATTGGCATGGCGGCGGGAATTTACGTTGCCACAAATAATAAAAAGCTTCAAAATTTTGTTAAAGAAACTGAGGCTATGATTGAAGAAAAATTTGATGTGGCAAAGAAAGGAGTTTCTGATCTGCAGGATAAATATACCAAAGACAATGATGATGAATCCTTTATTGAAATTGAAGAAAATTTTGGTAAATCTTCAAACAAATCAAATAAGAAGAAAAAATAATAGATAAGAAGAAAAAAATAATAGACTTTTTTCTTTAAATCTGCTACACTCTATTTAGCCTAAGATTGACAAAAGGGATAAACTGATGATAAAAAAGAAAATTGGTCTTGATATAGGAACGGTGAGAATTGGCATTGCGACAAGTGATATTTTGGGCATGTTTGCCTCTTCTTATGAGGTTTACAGGCGGAGAAATCTGTTTCTTGATGCCAAATATATGGCAGAGCTAGCGGAAAAACTTGACGCGGACACATTTGTTATTGGACTTCCTCTTAAACTCAGCGGAGAAGAGGGTGAGTCTGTCAAAATGGTCAAAGAATTTGCCGAGGAGCTTAAAAAACATTCCTCGCTTCCAATTGTCTTTATGGATGAGCGATTGTCCACGGTGTCGGCTGAAAGAATACTTATCGAGTCCAATATGCGCAGGGAAAAACGTAAAAATGTCATTGATCAGGTGGCTGCTGAAATAATTTTGCAAAATTACTTGGACAAATTAAAAAAGTAGTGTATAATATTATCATAAGGTTGCAAAACTTTAAAATATTTAAAAGGCAGGAAATGTTATGGCAGGAAATGATCTTGTGGTAAGCACAGTGCCGCATGATGAAGATGATGAGATCATAACTCTTACATCAGAGAAAGGTGAAAAAGTTGACTTTATTGTCATCGCAGGTATTGAGTATCATGGAGACGACTATATGATTCTTCAACCGGTTAAACTTGTGCCTGGCATGTCAATCGATGAGGCTTTTGTCTTCAAAGTAACTCCTGGTAAAGACGATGATAAATACGAACTCGTGATTGATCCAAAACTTGCAGACACAATCTTTGATATATACGACAATACGTATGATGAAGAAAATGAAAAAGAAATCTTAGAGGAGGAGAAAAAAGATGGCAGAAAATAAAGAAAACAAACTTGGTGAGGAGGAAGTTCCAGCATCTATCGATCATATGCAAAATGATGACGATGATATAATAACCCTCACAACAGCTGATGGGGAGGAAGTTGATTTCGTTGAAATCGCAGGTATTGCATATCGCGGAAACTTCTATGTAATCCTTCAACCAGTTGAACTTCTTGACGGCATGGAAGAAGATGAAGCCCTTGTGTTCAAAGTAACTCGTGGTAAAGATGATGAAGACAAGTTTGAAATCGAACTTGACGATGCAATCATTGACGCAGTTTTTGCAGAATACAACAAACTTCTTGACGAAGCTGACGGAGGAAATAAATAATGTTTACTGATCAAATTATTCATTGTGATATTTTTCACGACAGACAAGAAGGTTAGTATCTATTTAATATGATAAAAATAAAAAGCACAGTGCCAGATTTGGTGCTATGCTTTTTTGTTGCAAATTTTTATTTTTTTGAAATGGTAAATTAACAATGGTTTAGTGTTATATTAGTGGTTTGTGAGACAACTTGTGTTGATTTTTTGAAATAAAAAGAATTAAAATAGCAAATAAATTTGCATATACACTTGATTTTTTTTATTTTGTGTGTTATATTCTTCCTATCACGCACCCGTGTGGATATTTTGGCTGTTGCACTTTTTACAAGTGTTTCCAATATAGGTGAAGCGCGGGGAGGAAATAAACAAGGAGGAAATAAGAAAATGTCAGTTGTATCAATGAAACAGTTGCTTGAAGCTGGTGTTCACTTTGGTCACCCAACAAGAAAGTGGAATCCAAAGATGAAAAAGTACATTTACACTGCAAGAAATGATATTTATATTCTTGACCTTGAAATGACAGTCGGCCTTATTGACGAGGCTTATGCTTTCATGAAAGAAGTTATATCTTCTGGTAAAAGTGCTCTTTTTGTTGGAACAAAGAAACAAGCTAAAGACGCTGTTATTGAAGAAGCTAAACGTTGCGATATGTTCTATATGGGAAATCGTTGGCTTGGCGGAACTCTTACTAACTTCAAAACTATCAGAAGCAGGGTTGACAGACTTAACAAACTCAATCAAATGGAAAAGTCTGGCGAATTCGACCTTCTTCCTAAGAAAGAGGTTATGAAGCTTAAGGCAGAGCGCGACAAACTTGAAGAGAACCTTGGTGGTATCAAAGAGATGAGAACCCTTCCAGGTGTGCTTTTCGTTGTTGACCCAGGAAAAGAATACATTGCAGTTCGTGAAGCAAGATCTCTTGGTATTCCTGTTATTGGCTTGGTTGACACAAACTGTGATCCAGATGAAGTTGACTATGTTATCCCAGGAAACGATGACGCTGTAAGAGCTGTTAAACTTATTGCTGGTGCAATGGCTGATGCGGTTATCGAGGCAAGAGAAGGCGAAGAAGGTTTGGCAAAACGTAAAGAGGCAGAAGCTGCAGCACTTGCTGCATCAGAAGCTGAAAATGCTGAGAACACTGAAGCTGTTGAAAATTCTGAGGCTGCTGAAGCCATAGAAGAAGTTAAAGAAGAACCTGCACAAGAAAAAGTCAAAGCTGAAGAAAAACCAAAAAAGACAAGAGCTAAAAAAGTTGCAGAAACAGCAGAGGTTTTACCTGAAAACAAAGACTAATTTAAAGGAGAATTTTATATGGCATATACTGCTAAAGATGTCGTTGAACTCAGAGAGAAAACAGGTGTTGGTATGCTTGATTGCAAAAAAGCACTTGAAGAAACTAACGGCGACATGGAAAAAGCAATTGCTTATCTTCGTGAAAAGGGTATTGCAAATGCTGCAAAAAAGCAAACAAGAGTTGCTGCTGAAGGTGCAGTTTTCAGCTATATCCATATGAACGGTAAGATTGGTGTTTTGCTTGAAGTAAACTGTGAAACAGACTTTGTTGCAAAAAGTCCTGCATTCCAAGAGCTTGGTCATGACCTTTGCATCCACATTGCAGCGGCTGCTCCTAAGTATGTTTTGACAACAGAGGTTGACCCAACCGAACTTGAGAAGGAAAAAGAGATTTTGAAAGCTCAAGCACTTAACGAGGGAAAACCAGCAGCAGTTGTTGATAAGATGGTTGAAGGAAGAATTAAAAAATTCTATAAAGATGTTTGTCTTATGGAACAAGAATATGTTAAGGATCCTTCAAAGACAATCACTCAATTTGTTAACGAAGCTGTAAGCAAAATTGGTGAAAAGATTTCTGTTCGTAGATTTGTTCGCTATCAAATGGGCGAAGGTTTAGAGAAGAGGTCTGAAAATTTTGCGGAAGAGATCCAAAAGCAAATACAATAGTTTAATGGCGAAAATTAACGCTTATGCTGCGTTCTTTAAAAAAATCCTCAGACAGTTACGTATGAAAATACGCGCCTGACTGGGGATTTTTTAGTGCCTTGCCTAATCATCAATTTTCGCCATTAACAGAAACATAAAAATAAATATTTATAAAAGTTTGCGAGGCGGCCATTTACGAAAGTAAACCAAAGCGTGGAACTCTTTTGTTTCTTTCTTACTAGATATTTTCTAAGCCTTAAACAACGTTTTTCGAAAAAATATACGATTTTGTAATGCCGCTTCATTGTGTAAACTACACCTTACATTTATATGAAATTTATTTGATTGTCTTCTTTCTGTTTTGTTTGTTGTAATTTTTGTTACATTATGTCATCAAAAAAATAAAATACTTTTTAATTTGATTGCTATTATGTGGAAAATTTAGTAAAATATTATCAGAAGAATACGGAGGATTGAAAAATGAAAACATTGCAAATATTTTATGAAATTGATTGGGTGGTGTAATATGCAAATATTTTATGATGATGATTTAACCTAAATTGTTTTAGAATATAAACAAAAAAAATAAATCACATTATTTATTGGTGTGGTAATATTTTCTATTTAAAAGGAGAAATTTATGGCAGAAAATAACGAACTTATTGACGAAATATTTTTGGAGTATGAAGATGCCCTTGAAAAGGCGACCACTCATCTTAAAAGTGAACTTTTAAGTATTCGTGCAGGCAGGGCAAATCCTCATGTGCTTGACAAAATCACAGTGGACTATTATGGCACACCAACTCCACTTGCTCATGTTTCAAATATCACAGTCACCGATGCAAGAAGTATCATGATAAGTCCTTGGGATCAATCACTTGTGAAAGAAATTAACAAGGCTATTGTTGCGTCTGATTTGGGGCTCAGTCCTTCAGATGACGGACGTGTTGTTCGCTTGACTTTTCCAATCTTGACTGAAGAGAGAAGAAGGGATCTTGTGAAGAGCACCAAAAAACTTGGTGAGGACACTAAAATAGTTTGCAGAAATGCAAGGCGTGATGCTTTGGAAGAACTCAAAAAGCTTAAAAAAGATGGCATTATTGGTGAAGATGATTTGGCATCTTATGAAAAGGATATCCAAAAGACTTTGGATAATGAGACTGTGAAAATCGACAATGTTTTGGCTGAAAAAGAAAAGGAAATAATGCAAGTATAGTGGAAAAGCTGGATCTTAATTCTTTTATTGGTGAATCGGTTGAAGATGTGAAAAAAACATTATCTGACAGGGGAATGAATATAATAGTTGAAGAATTTCTTAAACCAAAGATGAAAACTGACAGTAAATTGGTTGTTGCATTAAGACAAATTGATGCAAACACAATAAAACTTGTCGTTGGGGATTTTCTGATCAATTTATAGGAGTTTTTTATGTTGTGGTTTAAAAAGAAAAATAGGCAAAAGACAGAAATAGACATGACTAAACTTCCAAAACATATTGCATTTATTGCAGATGGAAATGGAAGATGGGCAAACAGTCGTGGCCTTGCAAGAACGCTTGGTCACAAAGAGGGAAAAGATGCAATCAAAAGAGTGCTTGACAGATGCGTTGAGCTGAAAATTGAGGTCGTAACAATGTTCTGTTTTTCTACTGAAAACTTTGGCAGACCAAAGGAAGAGGTGGATTATATATTCAATCTGTTGAGAGAAGTTAAAGGTGATTTGCTTGACTCTTTGTTGAAAAGAAATGTTCGCTTCAGGCACATGGGTGACAAGTCACTTCTTTACAAAGATATTGCTGACGACCTTGAAGAAATGGAAAAAAAGACGGCATCTTGCACAGGAACAATATTTAACTTGGCGCTTGCATATGGTTCAAGGCATGAGATTATTGATGCAGTCAAAAAGATAATTGAAAGTGGGGAAACTGATATTTCCGAGCAGTCATTCAAAAAATATCTTTACACAACTGATCTTGCTGATCCTGACCTTATTGTTCGGGCAAGTGGGGAAAAGAGACTTTCAAATTTCATGCTTTATCAAGCTGCTTATTCTGAGTTTTATTTCCCAGACAAATATTGGCCGGACTTTGATGCAAAGACAGTTGATGATTGCATAATTGAATTTCAAAAGAGAAAAAGAAGGTATGGCAAAATTTAGTAAAAAACGCAAAATTTGTCATAAAAAGGTGAAAAACATATGTTAAAACGAACAATTACCGGATTTTTTATAATATTAGTGCTTGCAGGATTTGTTGCACTCAGGCAAGTTTCACTTTACTTTTTTGATGTGTTTGCACTTGGAATTTTGCTTGGAAGTGTGTTTGAAATTTATATGGCAGGCAAGAAAAACAACAAAACAGTTTTGTTGCCACTTGTAATTTTATATCCTGCTATCTTGGGTTTGATTTACATTGTGACAGACAACATCAAAGATGCACTTTTGTATCAAATGCTTGCACTTCTTGTTTGTTTTGCGGTATGCATGGCATATGAACTGATAGGCAACACTATTCTCAGAAGAAAAGGCAAAATTGAAAAAGATCAAGACAAACTTAACGCCTCTCTTTTAAATATAACAAAAGATACGATCGAGGTTTTGGTCTATCCAACAACACTTCTTGGATTTTTGTTTGGAATCAATCATTTTGGACTAAGTCTTGGTTATGTGGCAATAATTATGGTGTTCGCAATAACCATGATGACTGACGTGTTTGCGTATCTGTTTGGGAGTTTGCTTAAAGGTCCAAAGATGTGCCCAGAAATTTCACCAAAAAAGAGTGTTTCAGGTATGATTTTTGGAGCAGTTGGTGGAATTATTGCGGCAGTTCTTGGCTATGTTTTCTTTGTGAAACTTGGCTGGTTTGGAAATGTGTTTGCAAGTTTAACCACAGCAAAGCAAGTTTTGATCTTTGTGATGTGTGGGGTGCTTGGAACATTCCTTACTCAATTTGGTGATCTTGTCGCTTCTGCATATAAAAGAAAAGCAGGGGTGAAAGATTTTGGCAAGATTTTCCCAGGTCATGGTGGATTTATGGATCGTGTTGACGGCCTTATGTTCACTGCTGCGCTTATCTATGTTGTGTTTGCGCTTTTCGTTTAATTTGAAATTTCAAACAAATAACAGTTGCTAGAGTTGATAGCAGGCATGATTGATGCTTAAAATGATTGACAACAGCACAAAATTGCTATCATATTTATATAGTAAAAAACGCAAAAATTTCTGATTTTAAAGATGAAAAAATTTAATAAAAGGATACCAATATGACATTTCTTTATATACTTTTGGCACTTGCAGTGCTTTTGGTGCTTATAACAGTTCATGAACTTGGCCACTATATTGCGGGCAAGATCTTTGGATTTCAGATCAATGAGTTTGCTATTGGTTTTGGCCCAGCAATTTATAAGCATACAAACAAAAAGACAGGAGAGGTCTTTTCAATAAGGGCGCTTCCACTTGGGGGCTATTGTGCATTTGAAGGGGAAGATGAGGAAAATCCAAATCCAAAAGCATTCAACAATATGGCACCATGGAAAAGGTTGATAGTCCTTGTGTCTGGTGTGCTTTTCAACTTCATTTTTGGTATTATTACTGCTGCAATTTTCCTTATGGTCAATGGCTATGGTGTTCCAAAAATTACTGATTTTTCACCCAATAACTATAATGACGGATTACTTAAAAAAGGTGATGTCATTTTGGCTGTGACGGAAAAAAGATAGAGGCTTACAGAAATATCTCTTCACTTTTAAGTAAATATTCTCTTGGCGAAGAGTTCACTGTCACTGTTGAGAGAGACGGAAAAATAATAGATGTTGCAGGTATTAAAAAAGTTGAGACAAAAGCATTCTTCTTTGCTGGAGATGCTTCTTATGCAAAAGATGTTGTTTTTAAAAGTGATGGTTCTGCATTTACTGAGGAAGAAATTTATGATAAGGTAAAATCCACAATACCTATTTATAATGAAGAAAAACAAGAATATGAAGCCTTTACACATTCAGGGTATTTTTATGGATATTTTGATAAAAAAGATGAATATGGTAATGTTATAAAAGATAAAGACGGTAATGTGGTAAAGGAATTTCGTGTTTATACAGATGATGAATTTAGAACTACCGCAGGTGTTCAACTTTCCACACCGGCTGAAAGTGTTGGATTTGTGTTCTATAACCAGCGTGCAACCTATGGCTTCTTCGAAAGTTTCTTGAAGGCTTGGCCATTCTGTTTCTATATTTGTGGACTGATTCTTGGTGCACTTGGTGGACTCTTTACCGGTGCCACAGCACTCAAAGATGTTGGCGGGACTTTCACGGCGATATCTCAAGTTGCAGAGATTTCAAGTCAAGGCATGAACTACTTTTTGATGCTTTTGCCAATGCTTGCAATGAACTTGGCACTGTTTAACATATTGCCAATTCCAGCGCTTGATGGGGCAAAGTGCGTGTTTGTGCTTATTGAGTGGATCTTCAGAAAGCCGGTTCCAAGAAAGATTGAAAATATCATTCACACTGTGGGATTATTTGCACTTTTGGGACTTGTGCTGTTCTTTGATATCTATCACTTCTTTTTTGCGGCAAAGCTTTTGATTTAAATAAAGAGTGTTAAGTAAAAAATAAAATTCCTGTGCTAAGCAGGAATTTTTATAAAAAGGCTTTCATCAAAAGAAAATTATTGATTGATAAAACAATAAATTTTTATGAGAATTTTTTAAAAATATAACGAAAATTATACCTAAGGGAAGAAAATGGCAAACGATATAGATGAGATTTTGAATGAAAAAACTGATCGCAAATATGACTTTAAACTCAGGTCGGCAACGCTTATAAAAGAAAAGAACATCTGCCAAGTGGAAATTCTTTATAAAGACGGAGTTCTTTTGTCGCTTCATGATAAATCTGTTGCTCAAGATGTCATTAAAAACAGTCTGCCGGCAGGGTTTGATTATGACATTAAATTTGTCAAAAATTTTGTTACCAACGAGGCGGTTTCTGCGAAAGTTAAAGAGTTTATGGCGAAGAACTATTCATCTGTTGGCTATTCAATAAAGAGTTTGGATTGCGAAGGGGAAAGTGGCAAGATCGTCTTTGAAGTCAGTGATGAGGTTGCCTCGTATATCAAAGATAAAAATGTTTCAAATGTCCTTTCAGACTTTTTGAAAACGCAGTTCGAAAAGTTAGTCAGCGTGGAGTTTTGCACTGAGGAAAATAATAACATTGTTGAAATGCCTGATGATGACCTTGTTTTTGAAGAGGATTTTGTGATAACTCCGTCAGCGCGCTTTATTGATGTGACTGATGTTACACCGCTTATTGGTGAGCTTAAAGATACACAGGCGTTTTATATCGAGGATAAGAAAACTGCGGGCAATGAAGCTGTTGTCTGTGGAAAAATAACCTTTGTTAAAGAGTGCTCTTATACTAAAAAAATTAAGCCTAAGGGCAGCGAAGATGAAGGTGATGAGATAAATGAAGAGCGATGCTATTTCCGTTTCGGCATAGAGGATTATACAAGTAAACTTTCCTGTGTCATTTTCCCAAGCCCAACGAATATTGAAAAGATGAAACAGCTTGCGGCTGGTGATAATATTATTGTGTTTGGAAAGTTTGATGAGGACAAGTTCGGGGGGCTTAGTATGAAGGTGAAAGATATAAGCCTTTGCGTGATTGAACCTCAAAAGGAAGAGGTGATCGAATTTAAACCAGAGCCTGAAAATTATCGCTATGTTTTTCCTGAGCCTTATGTTTACTATACTCAGGGCAATCTGTTTGACATGGCCGCACCAGAGCTTCCTGAATTTATAAAAAATAACAAATTTGTGGTTTTTGACCTTGAAACGACTGGACTTGAGTATTCAGCAGGTGCGAAGATTTTAGAGATTGGTGCAATCAAGGTCGAAAATGGACAGATGACTGACAAATTTGAGTGCTTTGTCAATCCTGAAATGAAAATTCCAAAAGATGCGACTGCGGTTCATGGAATTAAAGATGAAGATGTCAAAGATGCTTATAATTATCAAAAAGTGCTTCGAGATTTTTATAAGTTCACACGTGATTGTTATTTGGTTGGATATAATGTTGAGTTTGACTATGGTTTTATCAAATTTTATGGCAAGAAATGTGGCTATAACTTTGACAATCAAAGAATAGACGTGCTGAAAATGGCGACAAAAAATGTGAAAGGTATAACAAGGTTTAAGCTTGGAATTGTGGCTGATGCACTTGGTATTTCGCTTGAAAATGCGCACAGGGCAATCAATGACACGCGTGCGACAGTTGATGTCTTTTTGAAGCTCGCAGACTTTTATAAGGACGGTTTTATTCAATAATTTCAAAACAAAATTAAAATTTCAATATAAACAAAACTAAAATTTATTTCAAAAGAGGGAGAAAAATTAGTGGAAATCAATAAAATCTTTCTGATATGCATAGGAATATTTTGTTTTTTCATCCTGCCAATTTTGTTGCTTTTGATAAAAAATAAAAAAGTGCAGAAAATTGTTTGTGGGATTGTTGTTTCGGTTTATGTTTTGGTGCTTTTAATTGGTGTGCTTGGAAGAATTGATATAGCAAAACAAAATGTCAAAATTGACTTGGATTTTTCAGGAGAATTCGCATCAAAGCCTATCAATTTTGGTTTTAGTCATTTGGCAACTTTTGATATTGTCATCAATCTTTTGATGCTTATTCCAATAGGGACATATTTTGTGTTTTTCAATCAAAATATCAAAATTTGGAAAGTTGTTTTGTTTTCTTTGTTGATTGGTCTTGGGGTGGGGCTTTGCATTGAAACCTTGCAGTTTATTTTGCCAGTGAAAAGGTCAGTGCAGCTGAGTGATGCTCTGTTTAATTCTGTCAGTGTTTTGCTTGGTGCAATGTATGGATTATTGCTTATTTTGACAATTAAAAGATTAAAAAATAGATAAGATTGAAATTGGGGTTTTAACATCTTTCGCTGTTGCTATTTAAGATAATGTTTGGTTTTTATCAAACATTTTTTTGATTTGTTTGACTTTTTCATCAATTGAAAGGTATATTATAAGTGTATTATTATAAATAAAGGTGAAGTAATGATAATCTTAGGGATTGATCCGGGCTATGCCACCACGGGCTATGGTGTTATAAATAAAGACGACAAAACTGGCAAATGCTCGCTTGTTGACTATGGTGCAATCGAGACTGATAAGGATGAGGCTTTCCCTACACGCCTTGCTATGATTCAAGAGGGTATGCAAAACCTTATTGACCATTACAGGCCTGATGCGGTTGCAGTGGAAGAATTGTTTTTCACAAACAACATCACAACAGGTATTCAGGTTGCAGAGGCAAGGGGAGTGATCATCTGCACTGCCGTTCAAAAGTGTGGCAAGCTTTATGAATATACGCCTATTGAAATCAAGCAGGCAATCACTGGCACTGGTAAGGCAGAGAAACATCAAGTTATGTATATGACCAAAATGCTTCTTGGTCTTAAAAAAGATCCAAAGCCTGATGATGCGGCAGATGCCCTTGCAGTTGCTCTGACTCACGCTCAGACAAACAACGAAATGAAAGATAACAGCATGTTTGTCAATCAAAAACGTGTCTATCATAAAGAGCAGAAGAAAAACTTGGGGCTTTTACAAAACATTGCTGACAAATTTGGCAAATAATGTTCAAATGATAAGAAATTTTCTTTTAATCAATTGATAAAATAAAAATAATCAATGGATACAATGAAATAATCAAAAAATTACAATCAAAAATACAATCTATAATGTAAAATAAGAGGGGAAAATGCTATGATTTATTCACTTTCAGGAAAAATAAATATTGTTGACGAAAATGTGGCCACAGTTGATGTAAACGGTGTGGCGTATGAGGTTATATGCTCGTCAAGCACTATTGGTGACCTTTCTGGCAAGCAAAGTGCCACGGTTTACACCTATTTACAGGTGCGCGAAGATGGTGTAAGTTTGTTTGGCTTTTCAAGCCTTGAGGAGAAGAAAATGTTCCTCAATCTTATCTCTGTTTCAGGTATTGGGCCAAAGATGGCAATAAGTATTCTGTCTGGCATAACACCAAAGATGCTTGCAGGGGCAGTGGCTAATTCAAATGTGGCTGTGCTTACCAAAATCAAAGGGCTGGGCAAAAAGACGGCGGAAAGACTTGTGCTTGAACTTAAAGAGAAAGTGGAGAGTGTGGTTAAGGGTGAAAATAACCCTATTGATGGATTTACTCAAGTGAAAGTTGAGGACATTTCCTTTACGCAAGAGATGCTTGACGCTGTTGCAATTTTGACCGAACTTGGCATCAAAAAAGAAGAGGCCACAAAGATGGTAAAATCCAAAGCAACAGCAGAAGATAAAGTGGAAGAGATAATAAGGAAATGTTTATAGTTCCGCCAAGTTAATAATAGGTTGGAAAGCTTGAGGTGGAACTATACTACATGGTTTGATAATTATAAAAAATTAGATAGAAATTAGAGAACAGCAGATTGTGATGAGTTTTAAGAATTAAACAAAAAACAAGGTTCTTCATAATACTTCTGTATATAAAGGTTCTTGTTTTGAAGTTTAAACTTAAAAATCGCACAATATGCGGTGGCAGTGACCGCCGGTTCGGTAGAGAGGCGGAACTAATAAGGAGAATAACGTGGAAAATAAATTTACAAGTCATATGGACGAGCAAGAAGATGAAAGAATTGTAAGTGTTCGCGAGATGCCAGAGGATAGCGATATTGAAGTGACACTTCGTCCAAAGACAATGAAAGAATATGTTGGACAGACCAAAGTTAAGGACAACCTTAATGTTTATATCACTGCGGCAAAAAAACGTAAAGAGGCGCTTGACCATGTGCTTTTGTATGGACCTCCTGGGCTTGGTAAAACCACTCTTTCTTCGGTTATTGCAAACGAGCTTGGGGTTGCAATCAATATGACAAGTGGGCCTGCCATTGAAAAGGCAAGCGACCTTGCAGCAATACTGACAAAACTTAACGAAAATGACGTGCTTTTCATTGATGAAATTCATCGTCTCAATCACAAAGTGGAAGAAATTTTGTATCCCGCAATGGAGGACTTTGCGCTTGACTTTATGGTGGGTGAAGGGCCATCTGCAAGAAGTGTGCGCATCAATCTTCCAAAGTTCACACTTATTGGTGCGACAACCAAGGCTGGAATGCTTACCGGCCCACTTCGTGACAGATTTGGAGTGATTTGCAGACTGGAAATCTATACCCCAGACGACCTTGCAAAGATTGTAAGGCGATCTGCAAAAATTCTTGGCTGTGACATTGAAGAAAAGGCCGCATATGAGATTGCAAGGCGAAGCCGTGGAACTCCAAGAATTGCAAACAGGCTTCTTCGTCGTGTTCGTGATTTTGCAGAGGTTCAGGGTAGTGGAAAGATTGATATAACAATCACAAAATACGCTCTTGACAGTATGGAAGTTGACAGCCTTGGTCTTGACAATGTGGACAGAAATATCTTGGAGGCGATGATTGTGAAATTTGGTGGCCGTGCAGTTGGCCTTGACACAATTGCCGCCGCCACAGGGGAAGAGCAGGCAACCATTGAAGATATGTATGAGCCATACCTTATTCAGATTGGCTTTATTGCACGCACCCCACGTGGACGTGTTCCTCTGCCTGCAGCGTATGAGCATCTGGGATATACAGTTCCGCCTCTCTAAACGAACCGGCGGACCCTGTTATCGCACCTTTGGCGAAATTTATGCTAAAACGTCCAAACAAGAACCGCCATGTAACAAAGGATACTATGGCGAACCTTGATTTGAAAGTTTTATCTATAAATTTCATCCAAATCTGCTGCTCTAGGGTTTCTGTCTTGATTATCATCGTGGCTATCTTTGGATAATTCAAAAATTTGATAGTGTAATAATTAAATTATTAAGGAGAAGAAATATGAAAAGATACTTTATAATTCATGGGTCATTCAGTAGTCCATTCGCAAATTGGTTTCCATATTTGGAGGCAGAAATTGAAAAGACAAAACCTGAAGGCATGGAAGAGCCAATTTGTTATGTGCCTCAATTTCCGACCGGATATGAATATCAGAATTTTACCAATTGGGAAAGGGTACTGGATTGCTATGACATCGCGAACTTTGATGAAGTAACAATTTTTGCGCACAGTATTGCTCCTGCATTTGTTTGTAAATATCTTATAAAGCATCAAATAAAAGTTAAAAAATTGGTATTTGTTTGTGGATTTAATAACTATCTCGGTGTAAATGAGGCTTATGATTCGGTAAATAAATCAATGTTTAGTGATGATATTGAAAAAATTAAAAACTATGCCGAAGAAATAATATGTCTTTATTCTGACAATGATCCATATGTTAAGTATGATGCTGAAAAAGACTTTGCAGATAAAGTCGCAACCAAACAAATTATTGTCAAAGGTGGAGGACACTTAAATAAAGCTTTTGGATATGAACAATTTCCGAAGCTGAAGGAATTTATTTAAACTATGAACACACATGATTTTTACTATGAATTACCAGAAGAGCTTATTGCACAGACTCCCGCAGAGCCAAGGGACAGCAGTAGGCTTTTAGTCTTTGACCGAAAAACTGGCAAAATTCAGCATAAGATTTTTCACGACATTATTGATTTGCTTTCGCCAAATGATGTGCTTGTTGTCAACAACACTCGCGTTATTCCTGCACGCCTTTATGGAGTCAAGGAAGAAACAGGCGCAAAGATAGAGATTTTGCTTCTCAAAAGACATAACCTTACTGACTATGAATGTCTTGCAAAACCAGGCAAAAAGGCAAAAGTTGGAAGTGTGCTTAAATTCTCAGACAAACTTTGTGGTGAAATTATTGATGAAGTTGCCGAGATCGGTGGCAAGAAAATTCGCTTTATTGTCAAAGAAGGAACACTTGAAAATCAGCTTGAAAAGATTGGGGAAATGCCTCTGCCACCATACATAAAGAAGAAACTTGAAAATGGGGAAAGGTATCAGACTGTCTATAACAAAATCCCTGGAAGCAGTGCTGCACCAACTGCTGGACTGCACTTTACGAAAGAGCTACTTGAAAAAATTAAAAATAAGGGTATAATAGTGGAAGAGGTTCTGCTTGATGTGGGACTTGGAACGTTCAGACCGGTGAGTGAAGAAAACATTGAAGACCACCACATGCACAGCGAAAAAATTGTTGTGCGTGAAGATGTTGCAAAGCGCCTTAATGAATATAAGGCGCAGGGCAAGCGAATCATTGCTGTTGGCACAACAAGTGTAAGAACGCTTGAGAGTGCCACTGACGAAAATGGCGTCATTCACCCAGTGAACAAAGAGACGAATATCTTTATTTATCCGGGCTATAAGTTCAAGTTTGTTGACAGCATCATCACGAACTTCCACTTGCCAGAAAGTACACTTATAATGCTTATCTCGGCATTTGCTGGGCGGGAAGAAACTCTTAAACTTTATAACCTTGCAGTGAAAGAAAAATATCGTTTCTTCAGCTTTGGGGACAGTATGTTCATTGAATAGTTCCGCCTCTCTACCGAACCGGCGGACTATATCACCGCATCTTGGGTGACTTTTAAGTTTAAACTTTGCAAATAGAACGCCCATAGGATAACCTGATGGGCAACCTATTTGCTTTGTTTAATTCTTAAAATTCAACCCAACCTACTATTCTAGGGTTCCTTTCTAGAATTTGAGAGATTATTGAATTTGAATTAGATAAAAATTAGGAATAAGGAAACAACGATGGAACAAAAGAATTTTAGTTTTACAGTTAAAGAAAAGTCGTCAAACACCTATGCAAGATGCGGGGTGCTGAAAACACCTCATGGAGAGATTCAGACTCCTGTTTTTATGCCGGTTGGAACAAGGGCAACGGTAAAAGCTGTGGAGCCTCGTGAACTTGAAGAACTTGGTGCACAAATTATTCTTGGCAACACATATCATCTTTATTTGCGTCCTGGTGCTGACCTTATTGAAAAGGCTGGTGGACTTCATAAATTTATGAACTGGAATCATCCAATCTTGACAGACAGTGGTGGATTTCAAGTGTTTAGTTTGGCAAAACTTAATAAAATCACTGACGAGGGAGTGGAGTTCAAGTCTCATCTTGACGGAAGCACGCACTTTTTCACGCCAGAAAAATCTATGGAAGTGCAAAACAAACTTGGAAGTGACATCATGATGGCTTTTGACGAGTGCAGCACTTATGGTGTGACTTATGAGTATGCAAGACAAGCGCTTGACCGCACAAATAAGTGGCTTAAAAGATGCTATGACTATCACAAAAATCCAAATCAAATGCTTTTCCCAATTGTGCAAGGAAACTTTTTTAAGGATTTACGCTTGAAATCACTTAAAGATATTCAGCCATTTGTTAAAGTTGGATTTTCTATTGGTGGGCTTTCGGTTGGTGAGCCTAAAAATTTGATGTATGAAATTATGGACACACTCGCACCTGAATATCCAGAGGACAAGGCACGCTATTTGATGGGTGTTGGAAGCCCAGATTGTTTGGTGGAAGGCGTTATTCGTGGAATTGATATGTTTGACTGTGTTTTGCCAACAAGGGTGGCGAGAAATGGCACAGCCTTCACAAGCCACGGAAAAGTTGTGGTGAAGAACGGAAAGTATAAAGAGGATTTCACCACGCTTGATGACAACTGCAATTGCTATGCTTGTAAGCACTTCACAAAGGCATATATTCGCCATCTGTTTAATGTTGATGAGATTTTAGGGGCGCAGTTGCTCTCTATTCATAATCTGACATATTTAACAGATTTGATGTCACAAATTCGTCAGGCGATAAAAGATGACCGACTGCTTGAGTTTCGTGATGAGTTTTATAAGCAGACACACTATGATGAGTTATAACGTCGAAAATTAACGTTTATACTGAGTGGTGATATAGCGTAAAATGGATTTAGTGTCACCCTGAGCGAACGAAGTGAGTCGAATGGGTCTATCCAAATTTTAGAGGTTTTGATATGCTTAAAAATTTTTATTATGTATACATGCTGACGGACAAGAATAACAGAGTGTTATATATTGGTCAAACAAATGATTTATTGCGAAGATTATACGAGCATAAAAACAAATTGGCAGACGGGTTTACGAAACGATACAATGTTGATAAGCTTGTTTACTATGAAATTTGTGAAGATGTTATGTCAACTATTGAGCGTGAGAAACAATTGAAACGTTGGACAAGAGCAAAGAAAAATAAGTTAGTTGAAAGTATAAATCCAAATTGGGAAGAATTGCAAATAAATTAGTAAAGTTGACAGACCCGTTCGACTTCGCAATCATATGATTGCTTCGCTCAGGGTGACACATAAAGTGTCATACCGAGGAAATTGATTTTGCGAAACTTAATCAATTTGCGAGTGTATCTGACAGAGAAAAGTGCTTATACCTGTCAGATATGCTCGTTTTTTTGATTAAATGAAATAAAATCAAAAAACTCGATATGACACTATGTTTATTACTTATTGGAAATTATACTCAATATCACACATCAACAAAAATTTACATAAATAAACAAAAAATTGCTTGCATATAGGTTTTTGTTTATGGTAAACTTATCTCATTAAAAAATAAGGAGATTTATTTATGTTTACAAGATTTTTACTTGAAGAAGCTGCTGAAAGTGCGGCTAAACCAGGAATTGGTAACACTTGGTGGATCTATGTTGTTTTGATCCTTTTGGTTGTTGCTATGCTTGTTCTTCCAACTATCACTAATAAAAAGAGGGAAAAAGAGTATAACAGCATGCTTGACAAAATCCGCGTTGGTGATGAAGTGCGCACTATTGGTGGCGTGATTGGTCGTATCACAAAAATTTCAGAGAAAAATGGTATGAAATCATTTATTCTTGAAACTGGTGCTCGCGGAAGTAAAACCACAATGGAATTTGATATGGCAGCAATTGGCATGGTTTTAAAGTCAACCTATGTTGAGGAAGAGAAAAAAGAAGAACCTGCTGAGGAAAAGAAAGAAGAAACCGCAGAGGTGAAAACAGAAGAGCCAGCTGTTGAAACAGCAAAAGAAGCTCCAAAAGCTGAAGCAAAGAAACCTGCAAAGAAAACAGGTGCAAAAAAGGCAACTGCAAAAAGAGTGTCTAAAAAGTAAGTTGTATTTTAAAAAGATGAGCTTTCGCCCATCTTTTTTTGTGCTTGTTTTATAATCTGACAGGATTTTTACTTTATTTTTGTGATAATCTGTGATAATTTAAGTTTTAAGGCTATATACATTTATCAATCATCAAACGCTTGAAGGAGAATGGTATGGCGAAAACTGAAACAAAAACGAGAAGTGAGGGTGCGGTTAGAATTTTAAAATATATCAAAAGTCTTTTTGTGGCACTTATCATCACTTTTGCATGCATAATAATTTTTGCATTTGTTATCAAGTGGGCAAATTTGCCTGACAATGTGATCAGTCCAGTGAATTTGGTTATCAAGGCTCTCAGTGTATTTTTTGGGGCTATGATTTTGACAAAGGGTGGCAGAAATGGTCTTGTCAATGGAGTGGTTTTTGCACTTGTTTACACTCTGATTTCTTTTGTGATATTCAGTCTTTTGGCGGGGGCGTTAATTGTTGGTCTTGGGCTTGTCTCTGATTTTGCTTTTAATGCGCTTGCTGGTGCAATTGGCGGAATTGTTGGCGCAAATATTAAAAAGTAAATACAAATTATTAAACATCTATAATGCTTGAGATACTTTGTTTTGTTGATAATGACAGTGTCAAACAGTGCCTTGCTGAGTGTGTCTGATTGGAGTGAATGATTTTTCCAGTCTGATATGCTCGTTTTTTAATTAAATAGCATAAAATCAAAAACTCGATATGACACCTATTGATAAATCGTAAAAAATTGGCTCACAGGGGCTGTAAATTACAATATAAAGAGAAAAATTCTTGAAAATTTACAAAAAATTTTTGAAATCTGTTTTTACTAACAGATTTTTTTGTGTTATAATAATTTCATAAATTTATTGTCGCTTTTTGTTTGCGACCTATGGAGGATGAAAGTATGGCTTTAAAAACCTACCCAAATGGACTGAGATTGTCAATTATTAAAAAGGAGAAAAATCCACTTGTAACCGCAAGTTTGTATATCAACGCAGGAACTCAGAGTGAGAAAAATTATGAGAGTGGTATTTCTGTTTTCACTTCAAGAATGCTTCTTATGGGAATAAAAAATCATCCTAATTATAATGAGCTTATGACATATGCCAAAAGTAATGGTATTGTTTTGACAGCTGACAGCACTGCAGAAAATATTTCTGTTACAGCAAAAACTACTGTGGATAATTTTGATAAGGCTATGGAGCTTCTTTGCGCTGTCGCATTTGACAGCACGTTCTCGGAAGATGCTGCGGCGAGAGTAAGAACAAGTTTGCTTGCAGAAATTGATGAGCTGCAACTTAATTCTTCTTATGTGCTTGAAAAAATGGTAAACCAAGCCCTTTATCACAGAACTGGTCTTGCAAATCCAAAATTCGGAACGGAGACAACTGTGTCAAGGATGACTTCTGCACAAGCAAAGGACTATTTTGAAAGAGTATTCACTCCAAAAAATACTGTAGTTTCAGTGGTTGGTGATGTGGACAGTGAAGCTGTGTATGATAAGGTTATGAAAACTATTTATTCAAGATTTATTGAGGGTGGCGAGTTCAAAAAACTTAAATTTGTTGCGCCTGTTGATGACTTTATTGGTGGGGTAAGAACAAAAAATAAACGCCTTAACCAAAGCAGAATGTTTTTGTCTTTCCCAGGTCTTTCATATAAAGATTCAAAAAAGTATGCTCTTGATATTTGCGTTCCAATGCTTGAGGGAATGCTCAGAAGACAACTTGCTGGGACTGATTATTTCCACCAAGAGAACATTACAAATGTATCATATGCCAACAATGGTAAGTTGACCATTGAGTGTATGGTTGATTTTGACAGTGTTAATACTTATCTTGATGATCTGATTGCTGCCGTTAAAGAGATTGCAGAGCTTGGCATTTCTGACAATCAGTTCGAGATTGAAAAAAATGCATATATTGTCAAATATCTTGAAGTTGCAGAAAGCTCAGAGGCGCTAGGCAATATGGCTGCAAAACATGTTGCAATAAACAAAGCTGGTTTCAGCCAAGCTGGTGAGCTTATGAAGATTGAGCTTTTGAAAGCATCAGATGCTAATAGTATTTTAAAGGAGTTGTTTGATTTTACAAAACTTTATATTGCTTATCTTGGCAATCCTGTTGAAATCGATTATATGAAATACGTTGACTAAGTGATGTGAGGTGGCATTTTGAAATCTGCTGAAGTGAGAAATCAAAATAAAAATACCAAGAGAATTGTTGGAATTTGTCTTATAGTTTTAAGCATTTTATGCTTACTTTGTGGAATTTTTCCATCATTTCTCGGTATTGGTAATTTTTTCTTAGGTGTCTTTGGGATTCTTTATTATCCTTTATTTTTGTTTGCAAACTTAGTGGGTACTGCGCTTTGTCTGAAGCTTAAGTATAACTTTGACAGAAGGTTTACTTTCTATTCGCTTTTAAGCTTCTTTTTCTTACTTTGCTTGCTTCACACAATTTTTACATCAAATTTGATGTTTGAAAAATTTACAACATTTTCTGACTTGACAAGTTATCTTTCTGCATGTTTTTCTATGCAGTATGGCGTAACAATTGGTGGCGCTGTTTTAGGAATCATTGTCTTCGTTTTAAGGGCGCTTGTTGGACTTGGTGCAACTTATGTTATTTTTTCTGTGTTTGCAACATTATTTATTGGCTTGTTTATTGATTATCTTATTGTAAGAAATAACAAAAATGCCAAAATCAAGAAAAATAATAAAACAGCATACATAAGTCATCGAAACCACGAAGACGATGTGCAAAAATCAATTTTAGAGGAAACCAAATATATTGAAGCCTTGGACGAAAAGCTTAACTCTTCAACTGCTTTAAAATCAGGTGAGGAAGAGGTAAAAAACACCGGCTTTGTTCAGGAAGATAAAGAGAAAAAGCCATATGAGTTTGATGAAACTATTGGCTTGAATAAAACTCGCGAAAATGATGAGGATTATACCGCTGCATATAAAACTTTGTTTGGTGACTTATCAAATGAAAACAAGCAAATAAGTGGGGAAGAGCAGGAAAAAGTCGCTGAGGAAAATGTTGGTCCAAGATCCGCAAAAGAGGTGCTTTTTGGTGATAGTCCAGCAGTGCCAAATATATTTGATCGCGATTCAAGTGAGCGTGATGCATGGCGAAGGCAGTATTCTTCAAATCAATTTGCTTCAAATCAGTCACTTGATAAGCAAAATGGCGAAGAAGAAAAGACTGAGGATAATGTGTTTAACAATGATGATGGACTTGTT
>JAFSVX010000020.1 GCA_017444785.1 Clostridia bacterium | reverse complement strand
TTTATTTAAGGGGACGATTAAATCAAATATAACTTATGGTTTCGATGAAGAAGTTGCAGATGATGATAAGAGACTGCTTGATGCAATAGATATTTCTGGTGCGAATTTTGTTCTTGATATGGAGAAGGGGGTAAATTCAGAAGTCTCTCAAGGTGGGACAAACTTTTCGGGCGGACAGAAGCAAAGAATTTCAATTGCGAGGGCGGTTTTCAAAGGTTCTGAGATAATTGCTTTTGATGACAGTTTCTCTGCACTTGACTATAAGACAGATGCGCTTGTGCGAAACAAAATTAAGAAAAACTTGAAAGACAAAACCATCATCATTGTTGCTCAAAGAATTGGAACTATTATGAATGCTGACAAAATCATAGTTCTTGATGAGGGCAAGGTTGTGGGCATGGGAACGCATAAAGATCTGCTTGAAAGTTGCACGGTCTATAAGGAAATTGCTCTTTCTCAACTTTCAAAGGAGGAACTGTAATATGCCAGGACCAATGGGACACGGACCAATGAGAAGAGGATCCGATAAAAAAGAAAAACTGGACATCAAAGCTTTAAAAAAGATGTTTGCATATTGCAAACCTTATCTTCCTGCAATAATCATAAGTATCTTTTGCGCAGTTGTTGGTGCGGTGACAACCATTATTGGGCCAGATAAAATTTCCGACCTTATGAACATTATCACAAAGGGCATCATCGGTGGTATTGACATGACAGCGTTTACAAACACTTGTATATTGCTTATCTGTCTTTATGCTGGTGGGGTGTTGTTTTCATACATTCAGCAGTTTATTATGGCGATCATCACGCAAAAAGCATCAAAATCGCTGAGAACTGATATGGAAACAAAAATAAACAAATTGCCATTATCATTTTTTGATAAGACCACCCGTGGTGACATACTTTCCCGCGTGACAAACGATGTTGATGTGATTTCGCAAACACTTGGCTCAAGCCTTGCAAACCTTATTAGTGCGCTTGTGTTGTTTATTGGTGTTACTGTGATGATGCTCATCTCTAACTGGGTGCTTGCCATTGTTACAATTGTTTCATCACTGCTTGGGTTTGTGCTTATGGCACTTATTCTTGCGAAATCTCAAAAGTATTTCAACAAAAAACAGGAACATATTGGTGAAATAAACGGTCAGGTTGAAGAAGTCTATACCAACTATAAGATTGTTAAATCCTATGGCGCGGTTGACAATGAAAAGCGAACATTTGGTCAAAAGAATGACAAGATTTATAGTGTGGATTGGAAATCTCAGTTCCTTTCTGGGATGATGATGCCCATTATGATATTTGTTGGAAATCTCAGCTATGTTCTTATATTTATTGTTGGGGTTGCTATAATACTTAACGGCGGAACACAGGTAACAATCGGAACGCTGATTTCTTTCGTTATCTATGCAAGATTATTCAGTCAGCCCCTTTCTACGTTTGCACAAAGCATGACTGCGCTTCAACAAGCGTCAGCAGCATCAAAACGTGTTTTTGAGATCCTTGAAGCCAAGGAAATGGATGATGAATCAAACAAAACTCTTAAGCTTAAAGATATAAAGGGTGATGTTGAGTTTGTCAATGTCAAGTTTGGATATGACAAAGACAAGACGATCATTCATAATTTTTCTGCAAAACTTAAGGCTGGTCAAAAGGTTGCAATTGTTGGGCCGACCGGGGCGGGTAAGACCACTATTGTAAATCTGCTTATGAGGTTCTATGAGGTTGATAATGGTGACATCTTGATTGATGGTAAATCTCTTAAAGATATGAAGAGGGAAGATGTTCATGCCCTGTTTGACATGATACTTCAAGATACGTGGTTGTTTAATGGAACGCTTAGGGAAAACCTTGTCTATAACAAACAAGGAGTCACTGACGAAGAACTTGACAAAGTTTGCGATGCGGTTGGCCTTTCACACTTTGTAAAAACATTGCCAAAAGGTTATGACACTGTCATAGAAGAAAATGGAGCACTCTCTGAAGGTCAAAAACAACAACTCGCAATCGCAAGAGCCATGATTAAAGGCAGTCCGCTTCTTATTTTGGACGAAGCAACAAGTAACGTTGATACAAGGACGGAACTTGTTATTCAAAATGCAATGGATAATTTGACAAAAGGCAGAACAAGTTTTGTGATTGCACATCGTCTTTCAACAATAAAAAATGCAGATTTGATATTGGTCATGAAAGATGGAGATATAATTGAAAGTGGCACGCACAAAGACTTACTTGAGAAAAATGGCTTTTATGCAGAACTTTATAACAGCCAGTTTAGTGAAAATTAAAAAAAATATATAATAAAAGGTCTTATCGATATAAGACCTTTTTATCATATTTATTTTTACATCATTTAAATTTATTTTGGCTTTTTTAAACATTTAATCCACAAAACAATAGAACTTAAAATTAATATAACTGAAAAAATTGAAAATATAATTTTTGCACCAATTTCTATGTTTGTAAAAACCACATAAATACCGACAACAGCAAATAGCAACATAGATCCAATACCAACGTAAATTAGAGCGCGTGTTCCTTTATCTTCTGTGTAATATCTATATTTGTACGATTTTAATGGATCTTCAGAAAATAGTTTATACTGTTTAATGATATTTTTTACTTTTGATTTTTTTGAAGCTTTCGTGAATAAGTGTCTGTATTTTATGAATAATAATGTCAATATAAAAGCAATGAAAAAGGTTATTATAGTATAAATATTTTCTAACCCTGTATTTTCTAACTCCATTTGAAGTAATATTGTAACTACAACCGGAAGCGCAATAATATAGTATATACTTAATAGAACAGTTTCTATGTTATATTTTTTTAAAAGTTTATTTCTATCACTTTCTGACATCTTTTCATATGCTTCTGCTACTTTTTGTGAAATAGTGACTTTATTGTTTTTAGATTCTGTTTTTTTCATAATTTTTCAGCTGTCTTAAAATTTATTTTTTCCAAAAACGGGACCATCTTCAAAATCCATATTTTTTTCATTTTCAAAAGAAGTGTTTCTTTTTTCAATAAGTATTTCTGGTTCTTTTATTCCCAGCTCATCTTTCGCTTTATCAATTTGTTCTTTCGATGGTTTATCAATAATTGGCGGTTTATCTTCTGGAATATCCTGATATGGATATTGATTTTCTATAATATTTTCATAATTTCCATTTTTCATATTTTCAACAGTCATAATTCTACAATTTTCAAGTTTAACAGGGTTTTTATTTCCACTTTTAAGGTGTCTGGCACGTGGATCTTTTGAGGTTAAGTATCCAGAGTCATCAAAGTATCTTTTGTCAGCAGGACACTCAATTACATAACCTCCTTTATTGGCATATCTTTCTCCAACGGCACCTAAAAACCAGTCAATTCCAGCATTACTACCAGGCTCGAAATCGGGACCATTATCAAATACGCACCCTGCATTTAAATACGCATCATAAGCCTTTTTATCAACACCTCTATATGCACAATCTGGCTTGCACTGATATCCATTATATTTTATTGATGTTTCTCGGTCTCCCAAAGCTAGTTTATCAGCAAAAGATAAATTTTCGCCATTTAAATAATGTTCTACTGCGCTTCTTTTTTTTGGGTCATCAGGTAATTTTACCGGATCGTTATAATTAAATCTTGCCATATATTTATTCCTCTGAATTTTAAATTACAAATTATGCTGTTATATCTAATTAAATAAGAAATTTGTATAAAAATTTTTACATTTTTTATTCTTTGATAATATGTATATTTTTTATTGAATTTCAGAATTATGTTGTTTCATGAAATATATTTCATTACAAATATACCATACTAAAATATCATAAGTCAACTATATATCCATATTTAAGTATGGGTATTTTAAAAATTTTTTGAGATATACTAAACTTATGAAACTTGCACAAGCGGTTGGCGAAAGAACGAAACAACTTTTAAAAGAAAAAGGTATGACACAATATAGGCTGACGAAAATCACTTGTTTAACTGAAAAAACGGTAAGTGATATATTGCATGGAAGAACAAGTGATATAAAATTTTCAACCATATTTTTATTTGCTGATGCTTTTAATATGCAAATATATGAATTTTTAGATTCGCCGCTTTTTGACAGTGACAATTTGGAAATTTAGTGATAATCTTTGTAAAATTGCTGATTTTTTCGGCGAAGAAATAGATGCTTTAGTTGGAAGAAAAGATTAAATATTAAAAGAATGTTTTTTTATTCTCAAAATATTTAATTTATGTTATAATGTGGTTAATCAGAAAATAAATAAATTATGAGGTCTTTATGAAAAACAAACGAGAAAAAACCGTAGTAAAAACAAGTATAATAAGTATTGCATCAAATGTAGTGCTGTCAATATTCAAAGCTATTGTAGGTGTTTTTTCACATTCAATAGCTATAATTTCTGATGCTGTCAATAATATAACTGATGCATTATCAAGCACCATTACGATTGTTGGGACAAAACTTGCAGGAAAAGCCCCTAATAAAAAGCACCCATATGGATATGGGAGAATTGAGTATTTGACATCACTGCTTATCTCTGTCCTTGTTTTGTATGCAGGGTTGACAGCATTTATTGAATCAATTAAAAAAATAATTCATCCTGAGGTTGCTGATTACAGCACTATAACTCTTGTAATTTTGGCAGTTGGTATTTTAGTCAAATTTGTCCTGAGTATTTTTGTTAAGAAAAAGGGAAAGGCTGTTAAGTCAGACGCCTTAATTGCAAGTGGACAAGACGCTTTTAATGATGCACTTTTATCAATTTCGGTTCTTGTATCCGCCGTTGTTTATATTTTATTTAATATAAGCATAGAAGCCTATGTAGGTGCACTTCTTTCAGTTATAATAATAAAATCTGGTATTGAACTGCTTAAAGAAGCTATTGATAATATGATTGGTACAAGAATAGAAAGTAATTTATCTCGCGATATTAAGAAAGAAATACTTAAAGAAGAACACGTAAAAGGTGCTTTTGATTTAATTTTAAACAATTATGGACCTGACAAATATTTGGGCTCGGTGCATATTGAATTGGAAGACACATTGTCGGTTTCTGAAATCGACCAAATTTCAAGAAGTATAACAAAAAATATTGCTGAAAAATTTGGAGTCATTCTTCATACAATTGGAGTTTACTCTATAAACACAAAAGATAAAGATACTTTAGAAATCAGAAAAGATGTTCAAAAAATAGTTTTTTCACATGAGGGCATATTGCAAATGCATGGCTTTTATGTTGATATCAAAGAAAAAACTATGAGCTTTGATATTATTATAGATTTCAGTGTAAAAGGCCGAGAAAATTTGTATAAACAAATTTATGACGAAGTCAAAGGGAAATACAGCGATTATAATTTAACCATAACTCTTGATGTTGATGTAAGTGACTAGTGTTTATTAAATCTATGTTTTAAACATTAAAACCAATTAAATTACTTTTGTAAATAACGTTCACTTTCAGTCCGTTTACTGATATTTTGCAAAATTTAAAATTTTTTGTAAATAAAGCAATATTAACTATGTTATCACTTTGATTGTAAAAAAAAACTAAAAAACAAAACAATATCATTCATAGATGCATAAAAGACCTTTAAAAACATCTAAAATATATAGTTTATAACAGTCGCCTTAGTGAGGGATAGGGTTAACCAAATTTAGAATAAATAGAAAGTATCTTCTTTGTGTAAAAATGTTGACATTGCAAAAATGTTGTGATATAATACCTTTGTAAGTTTGAAAAGGAGAAAATGTATGTTTAGGCTTATAAATAACAACAACAATAATAATTTAAACGCATTTAACATGGGTTTCATTTTTGTTGTTGAAAAGATCTAAGCATAAGTTAAGCAAATAAATTCAACACTCTCTTGAAATCCAAGAGGGTGTTTTTTATTTGCATTGTTGCTTACTTGATAACAGGATAATAAGTGCACCCTCAAAAGAAGGGTGCACTTTTATTGCACAGAACTTACAAAGTAACAAAAAAGGAGAAAGATTATGAGTAAAGCAAATGCCGTAGCGGGCGACAATGATAATAACAATAATAGTTGTTTAAGGAGAAATTTTATGTAAATTTTATGCTCCTTAAATAAGTTTCAAATTTTAAAATTTACAAACAAATAAAAATTTAAGGAGATAAAAATTATGAAATTTATAAAAGAAAAATATGTTAAACTTAGCATATTAGAAAAACAAAAATATATTAAAATAATTAAAGATAAGTTTGAAAGAAAACTTGCAAAACAAATGGAGCTTACAAGGGTTTCGGCGCCACTTGTTGTTACTAAAGAGAGTGGACTTCAAGATGATTTGAGCGGAGTTGAAAGAAAAGTGTCGTTTGACATCAAAAAAGATGGCAAAGAACTGGAAGTTGTGCAATCACTTGCAAAATGGAAAAGATTTGCACTGAAAAAGTATGGCTTTGATGTACATAAAGGACTTTATACGGATATGACTGCAATAAGAAGAGATGATAAAATGGATGAAACGCATTCAATTTATGTCGATCAATGGGATTGGGAAAAAGTGATAACAAGAAAGGACAGAACAATAGACTATCTTAAAAAAACAGTAAAAAAGATAGTTAAGGCAATTTTTGAAACAAGCGAGTATTTAAAGAAAGAAGGTTTTGAAAGCGTTGAAATTTGCCCTGATGTTTACTTTATTACAAGTCAAGATCTTCTTGATATGTATCCAGACAAAACAGATAAAGAGCGTGAGTACCTTATTACAAAACAATATAAAACTGTGTTTATTATTGGAATTGGAGATGATTTAAGCGATGGAAAACCTCATGACTTAAGAGCGCCTGACTATGATGATTGGAGTCTTGACGGGGATTTACTTTTCTATCATGAGGTACTTGATATGGCACTTGAAATTTCAAGCATGGGAATAAGGGTGGATAAAACATCTTTGTTAAAACAAATTGAAAAATCTGGCAAACAAGAAAGACTTGAATTTTCCTATCATAAGTCAATATTAAGTGATCAGTTGCCACTTACAATTGGTGGTGGAATTGGACAAAGCAGGCTTTGTATGTTTCTTCTTGGGCGAGCTCACATTGGCGAAGTTCAGGCAAGCTATTGGGATAAAGAAACCATAAAGCAATGTGAAAAATTTAAAATAGACTTATTATAAATTTAAATAATTTATAGTTAAAAGTTTTCAAAAGCAGGGTGTCTACCCTGCTTTTTTTGAAAATATTGAAAATTTATTATGATTTTATTAACATTTATGATATATTTAAAGTAGTTAAAGGAGGAGTAATGAAAATACTTATTGTATATTTTTCAAGGGCAGGGGAAAATTATTCTGGCGGATCAATCAAATATCTTGAAAAAGGTAACAATGAGGTTTTGGCTGAAAAACTTAAAGCATTATTGCCAGAAGCAGATGTGTTTAAGATTGAACCACTTAAACCTTATTCAGACAGCTATTTGATTTGCATTGATGAAGCAAAAGAGGATTTACGTAAAAACGCAAGACCTGCACTTAAAGAAAACCTTAAAAGTGTTGACGAATATGACAAGATATTCTTGATTTACCCAATCTACTGGGGAACATTTCCTGTCCACGTGTTTACTTTTTTGGAGAGTTTTGACTTTTCAGGAAAAACTATTGTCCCAATAGTATCGCACGAAGGAAGTGGTTTTGGATCTTCCGAAGTGGATTTGCGAAAGCTTCTTCCAAATTCTGAAATTCAGGAAGGCACAGCAATTTATGGAAGCAGAGTAAATTCTGCAGACAGCATTTTGGAAAAGTTGGCAAAAATTTAAAATAAAAAAATAAAAAAGGAGAAAATTATGACTATTTATGATTTCAAAGTTATGGCACAAAATGGAGAGGAAGTAAGCCTTTCAAAGTATGAAGGCAAGGTTTTGCTTGTTGTGAATACTGCGACAAAATGTGGATTCACTCCACAATATGATGCACTTGAGAGTATGTATGAAGAGCTTAAGGATCAGGGGTTTGAAATCCTTGATTTTCCTTGCAATCAGTTCATGCATCAGGCGCCAGGAACAGATGATGAAATCAACACTTTCTGCACATTAAAGTTTAATACTAAGTTTACAAGGTTTAAGAAGATTGATGTTAAGGGGAAAAATGCAGATCCACTTTATAATTGGCTTATAACTCAAAATGAGAAGGGAAAGGCGCAATCAATCAAATGGAATTTCACAAAGTTTTTAATCAACAGAAAAGGTGAGGTTGTTGATCGCTTTGGGCCAATGGATAAGCCTGAAAGCTTTCTTGACAGAGTAAAAGAAGAGTTAAAAAAATAATAAAATCATCTTTAATTAAAATCTTTAATTTAAGTGCTTGACTTATGATAAAATCACTTCGTGAAAAAATTTTTGAATATGTGAAAGAGGTATATCAAAGCGAAATTGAGTATCCTTGGTTTCGTTTTCCAAATTATTGTGTGTTCAGGCACAAAGATAATAAAAAGTGGTATGGCATTATCATGGATGTGCCATATAAAAAGCTTGGAATAGACAAAGATGGAGTAGCTGATATTCTTAACGTAAAAGCTGCTGACTTTATGTTTAAAGAATTTCTTATAAAGCAAAATGGAATCATTGATGGCTATCACATCGCACGTGGCAATTGGATTTCAATTCTTCTTGATGGCTCAGTTGAGCTGAAACAAATTTATGACCTTCTTGATCAAAGCTTTGTGGCGACAGGGAGAAAGAAAAAGAGCAATTAAATTTGTCTTGAAAGCATAAAATAAATTTAAAAGTAAAAGAACGTTTATGTAGCGTTCTTTTACTTTTTGCAAGGAAAAAAATTAGATATATTATTATGGGGACCCCAGTTTTGATAAGGTGGGGATAGGCGACAATAAGCCCACATAACACCAACAAAAAAAGCCAAGCAAAAGCTTGGCTTTTTGTTGGTAGGACTCAAGTGGACTCGAAAGGAAAGTATTGCGCCTCTCTACCGAATCGGCGCCAACGATTCAACGCATCTTTATTCATCTTTTTGGCTAAAAGCTCACGAATAAGAACCGCCATAGGATCACCTTATGGCGAACCTTATTCCTGCCTTTTATCTCAAAAATCTAAACAAATCTGCTGCCATAAATTTTCCGCATAATTATAGCGTACATACATCTCGCAAGTGGGTGTTTGTCAAGTCCAATTCAACCCAAAAATAAAAGCACCACAAGGGTGCTTTATTTGTTGGTAGGATTGAGTGGACTCGAACCACGGCCCCCACGTCGTCACGGCTCATGCTTGACTTTTGCTTGTTTTTGCAAAAGCAAGAACTTCGCTTGTGTAAACGCATGGCCGTTCCTCTCCCCATAAAACCACTTGCGTAATTTTATGGGGACCCCAGTCTTGATAAGGTGGGGGACCGGAGAATGTCAAGTCACTAAATCACCAACAAAAAAGGCCAAGCAAGTGCTTGGCTTTTTGCTGGTAGGATTGAGTGGACTCGAACCACCGACCCCCACCTTATCAGGGTGGTGCTCTAACCAGCTGAGCTACAATCCTATATCATTTTTAATGGTGTTCATAAAAAATGATTTTATAAATTATGTCTGTTATTTTTACTCGCAACAGAGCATGAATGCGAGGGTGAGGTATAAACCTTTATCACCGTGTGGTGGAGGTAAGCGGATTCGAACCGCTGACCCCCTGCTTGCAAGGCAGGTGCTCTAGCCAGCTGAGCTATACCCCCACAAAAGATGCACTTCAATCAAAATGCTTACTTATAATAGCAAAACTGATTGTTTTTGTCAACATATTTTCCAAAATTTTTTAACATCTTGTAAATTTTTGTTTATATAGCATTTTATGATTTGTGCATATAACGTTATGATTTATTCCATTTCTTCTGTATCTTCTTTATTTTGGAGATTACTTGCAATGAAATCGGCGGCTTTATATAGGCCATCAGTAAGACCTCTACTGTTTTTCTGAGTAAGATAAATGATGTCTCCGCTGGAATAATTGTCAAGTTTAAGTTGCTCATCAATAGGCAGAAATTGAATATTGTTATAGTCAAGGTGTTTTATTATTTTGCCATTTTGTTGGTTTTTCATTGTAAATATTTCACCTTTAGCTTTTGCAAATTGCAATTTTACGTGTGGAGAGGCGGTTTTTTTCGCACGGAATGGTCTTATGAAAATCTTGCAGACACCTTCAGGAGTCTCAACTTCTTTCATTGGGTAGTCGTCTTTGATGCTGTCGCCGGCAAAAATAATGTATTTGCTGGTGCTTTTGGTTGGATCAAGTGTTGTTAACATTCTGTCAACCATTTCTTTTTTCTTAAAGTCAGGAGCATACCTGATTGTCAAGATTTTATCATCAAAGTAAACTTTTTCAAACATGTTATTTGTATATTTTTCTGGATTTACTTTGAAATAGTAATCATTCCTAGCATATGTGATATATTTTAAATACTTTGCACAAGCTTGTGAAAGAGAATTGTTTAAAAGCTGCTCAGGAGGGAAAAAAGTCATTTTGAAATCTTCAAAAATTCCTGGCGAACCATTTATATCAAGTGCATCAGCTTTCGCGTTGGTAACAACACAGACAACAGGAGTCAGACCGGTCTGTTTTTCAAAGTATCTTAAACAATCGATAACTCTTTTGCGTATGGTAAAAGGACGACTGTAAATGGCTTCATCCATTCCGCGAGGGGTGAAGTCGTTATACTCATTTTCATAGTCGACAAGAGTATTATTAAAGTCGATAAACATCAATATTTGGTTGTCTTTCAAAGTTGTTTTCATCATAGACTTGGCAATTATATCATATATTTTTTAGTTTTTCAAGATAGATTATATCTTTAATGTTGAAATCTTTGAGACCTATACAAAGATATCACATAAAAATATTAAATAATAGTTAAAATAATTTTACAGAGTTATAAAAAATATGTTATTATAACATCAGTAAAATTATTTTTTTTATTGCTTGGGGCAAAAATTTACTTGTTTAAAATTGATTTATTCGTTTAAAGGGGAATAGATATGTCAGAAAAACTTGTGAAAAAAGATGTACTTTTGAATGCAGACGGCAGAGTCAAAAACTATTGCTTTACAGATAAGCTTGTGCTTTCTTACAATCAAGATTGTGCTAAAAATAAAAAGAAGATCAAAGCTCAGGATTTGTTTTATATTTCCGATTCAAGATTCGCTTTATCTTTAGCAATAACTGAGCGCAATGGTTTGGCGTTTGCGACTGCCACTGTTGTCGACTTTATGAGAAATAAGGTTTATTTCAACAAATCCAAGATAAAGAGGCCTTTAAATGCCACAATCCTTTCAGATAATCCAGAAAAAGGCGTTTCCTATCTTAAGACTGAAAATGCTGAGTTTAAATTTGATATCAACGGCGGGAAAACCCACTTGACAGGCTATTTTGACAACTTTTTCACCAACGAGACGAACTCAAATTTTGTGTTCGATTTCACTGTTCAACTTGATAATAAAATGGACTTTTTGGAGTCGTCAACTTTCAAAAATCCATATCATTTCTGTTTTACAAACACTATTTGTGCTTCAAGTGTGGCAGGAAGATTCACACTTGCCGGCAAAGAATATGGGATCTATGAAGAGGAAAGCCAAGCTCTTTATGAGTTTTCAAGAGGCTGTTTTCCACTTAAAACTACCATGCGAAATGCATGTTTGCTTTTCAAAGTGGATCGTGAGAAACCCCTTGCCATGAAACTGAGCATGGGCCCAGGCAATAATGAAATTAACGACAAAAGCATGCTTTGCTATGACGGAAAAATGGAGTTTATTGATGAGGTCAAGATCTATATTCAAAAGCAAGGCTCGGGCAAAGACTATATGGGAACCTGGACATTTTACAGCAGTGATGGAAAAATTGAGTTGACCTTTGATCCTGTGGCACTGAATAAACACAAAATTTTTGGACTTTGCTTTTTGCATAACCACAATCAAGCGTTTGGCTCATTTTCGGGCAAAATCACTCTTGACGATGGCAGTATGATTAAGCTTGAAAACGTGTATGGCTATGCTGACCACATCATCAATATTTTATAATTAACGTTGGATAAACATGAAAATAACTAAGATTACGAACGGACAATTGAATGAAAATTGCTATGTGCTTTCAAAAGATGGGAAGGCTATTGTTATTGATCCGGGACTTGACACCGACCTGATTTTAAAGACCATTTCAGAGCTTAAAGTTCAGCCAGAGTTTGTTGTCTTGACACATGGGCATTTTGATCATATTTTCTCTGCAAAAGCGCTTAAAGATATGGGTGCAAAAGTGCTGATCAGTGAGGACGATGCACCAAAGCTTTTGGACAGTGAGATAAACATGGGATTTTTGTATGACTGCACAGTACCAAAGTGTTTGCCTGATGAATTTATTATAGAGGGTAAAAAAGAACTTTTAAGTTAGGAATTTGAGTTTATTTTCACCCCTGGGCACACCTCGGGTAGTGTGTGTATTATCTATGGCGACAAAATATTCACTGGGGACACATATTTTGGTGACGGAGTCTATGGCAGGACTGACCTTTTGGACGGAAATCGAAGCAAACTTGTTACAAGTCTGATCAAACTGAAGCCCTATCTTATAGGTAAAAAAGTCTATCCTGGGCATGAATAATTTGCAAAATGCATCATTTTTGCTTGTAAAAACAAGAAAATAATGCTAAACTAAAATAAGAAAGGAGAATTCTTATGGATTTTATAAGATATATTTTTTATGGAATTTTGGGTTTAATTGTGTTTATAACATCAATTATAACCATCAAGAAAATGGTAAAAAAAAATAAAGAGAAAAAAGAGTCTAAGTCAAGACAGGTTGAAGATGTCGTGGAAAAAGACGGCGTAAGATATACTCCTGATGCGGAAATCGTGGATAAAGAAGGCAACCAGAATGTGTCATACGTCAAAGACGATATCGTTTTGCAACCAAGAAAAATGGTGAAAGTGGACAAAAAAGGTGTGATTAAGCCAGGAAAATATACCGTTCTTTCTGCCTATGAAAATGAGGGAACATTCAATATCCGTATTGGTAACTATGTGAAAGAGTATAAGCATGGTGAATCTATTGTTTTGGCGGAAGGTGAGGAGATCTGCCCAACTTCTTCCACAATCATCTTGAGGTAGTTATGGAAAACAATTCTAAAGATGAAATCACTATCAAAATAACAAGACGCGACAAGATTTATCTTAGTATCATTGCTGCGCTTTTGGTGGCTATTGTTGTGCTTGCGATTGTTCTGCCAAGACCATACAAAACGGTGGAGGTGGAAAAGTCTGTTGAAAAACTTGTCTATAAAGATAAATATCATACTGAGAAAGTCTATATCATCGGAAAAGACAATCCTATTTACCATGATGGCGAAACAGAGTTTGATGTGGATGGAAAAACTTACACAGTTCTTGAAAAATACTCATTTCTTGACACCGGCGCGTTTGTAAAAGCTGTTTTTATTGCAAACATCACAAGCGATGATGTGCAGTCAACTTATGAAATAAATCTCAGCGAAGCACTCACTGATGAATTTATTAAAGATGTTGGCGACTCTTGGTTTGGTATTGATGTTTTGATAACAAGTGAAAATATGAAAGCAGTTACTGATATACTTAAAGAGAGCATAACTGGGCTTGAGTATAGCCAAACTTATAGGCTTAATGTCGAGTTTGAAGATGCTGTCGCAAGTTTTATCATCGATTATATTGAATAAATTGATCATATTTAATATTTTGAATGAATAATACAAAAAATGAATTATAATCGATTTAACCGCAATCAAAATTATCATTGCAGGTGGAATATTGATTATTTTATAAAAACTTAGATAAAAATTTCAAAAACACTTGCAATCTTGAAAGGTTTATTATATAATACGTTTACTTGCGTTTGGAAACCAAGCGTAAGTTTACATATATTCCCCGGTAGCTCAGTGGTGGAGCAGGTGACTGTTAATCACAAGGTCGTAGGTCCGAATCCTATCCGGGGAGCCAAAAAATAGTGACGCATCAGCGTCGCTATTTTTTTTGCTCACAAGGGTAGGATTCATAATTGGGGTGCCCCGCAAAAATACGCAGTGGTTTTGTGGGGAGAGGAAGAACCATGCGAAAGACAAGGCGAAGTTTTGAATTTTCAAAACAAGCTAAGACAAGCATGAGTTCTGACGAATCCGGGGAGCCAAAAAATAGTGACGCATCAGCGTCGCTATTTTTTTTGCTCACAAGGGTAGGATTCTTGTATGGGGTCCCTGTAGGAAATCTATGATTTTCGTGCGGGGAGAGGAGTAACCGACAGTAAGGCGAAATTTTGATTAAAGTCAAAATGAGCAATAAGGACGAGTTGCGACGAATCAGGGGAGCCAAAAATAAGACATCAACATTTGTTGATGTCTTATTTTTATCCAAGCCTGAATGGATATGAAGGCTTGGCATGTAATCACAAAGTGTATGTAATCACCGTGAGTGCATGTTATTATAGTTATAAATTTTAAATAAGAGTTGATTTTGCTGTGAAATATGCTATAATTTGATTGGATAAAGGTAAATATGAAAGCAAGAGGAATAAGAAAAGTATATCAATATAATGATGATATATCTGATATGGTGGATTTATTGGCAAAATCAATCTATTATGCTGATACTTTTTGTGATGCTATTGTGAACAGTTCATCAGATTTAAATCAATATTATAATGAATATCTAAAAGAAAAGAAAATTAAAAGTCTTTATGATAAAGATAAAATACATTTTTTTCAAACCAGTCTTTCGCGTTTGATTGCAGACTATAACAGTAAAATTTTTGGTTACAAGGTTGTTAATAAACCTTTAAATAATACAACCTATATAAAGAGACATAAGTATATTTTAAAAAGATATCCTGAGGATTATTCTTTTGATGATAAAAAACAATTGCTTGCCGAAAGAATTAAGTTTGAAAAATTGATGATAAATAAATTCCAAAATATGTTACAAACAGCCAAAGATGCATCTTATGTGTCTTGGAGGAAAGAGGCTGGAGAATACATGGATGGATATGAAAGAATTAAGGAATATGTTGATTACATAGAGAAAAACTCATTAGAAAAGATTTCTGAATTTTTTGAAGAAGCAGAGAGGCAATTGTTTGCAAGTCATGATAAAGATGAAAAGGAAAAATAAAACATTTATAAATCAATTGATAGAAAAAGCCACATATCAAATGTGGCTTTTTTAATTTTAACATTTTTATAATAATTTATATTTTAATGTGTTTATTTATCCAAAATCTGTCTTGCCATATGAACGCCCATGGCGCTTGCCATCATAAGACCACGTGTCCAACCACTTGCGTCACCAAGACAATAGAGGTTTTCAACATTCGTCTTAAGATTTTTATCCATCTTTATTCGGTTGCTGTAAAACTTGATTTCAGGGGCATAAAGCAGGGTTTCATTACTTGCAAAACCAGGAACAACTTTATCCATCATTTCGATAAAATTGAGAATAGATATCATTGTTCTGTATGGTATTGCAGAGGTGATATCGCCTGCGATTGCATCGGTAAGAGTTGGCTTTAAGTTTGTTCTTGAAAGTTCATCTGGCCAAGTTCTTTTGCCGGCCTTGATATCCCCAAGCCTTTGAACAAGAATGTGTCCATCGCCAAGCATGTTAGTGATTTCACCGATTTTCTTTGCATAGGTTATTGGATCATCAAAAGGATAGGTGAAGTGGTGTGAACACAAAAGCGCGAGGTTGGTATTGTTGGATTTTGTGTTTTTGAAGCTGTGGCCATTTACAACTGCAAGGTCGTCTTCATAATTCTCTTGAGCGACAAAACCGCCAGGATTTTGGCAGAATGTTCGAACCTTGTTGTGAAATGGTGCTGGCCAGCCAATAAGCTTTGACTCATAGAGCGCTTTGTTGACCTTTTCCATGACCTCGTTTCTTACTTCCACCCTGACGCCTATATCGACAACGCCAGGCTCACGGCCTATGCCATGTTGACGGCACATATTGTCAAGCCAATCTGCACCTTTTCTGCCTGTTGCAACAACAACTATGTCTGCAAAAATTTCTTCGCCATCAACGACAGCGCCAATACATTTTTTGTCCTTGATAATGATATCGCTGCAGTTTTTGTCTGCAAGGAGTTTCACGTTATGCTCTATTAAGTATTTTTCAATATCATAATAGAGCTGATGCGCCTTCTCTGTTCCAATATGACGAATAGGGCAGTCCACAAGCTTAAGTCCTGCAATTGTGGCTGATTTTCTTATCTCTCGGATTTCCTCGGTTTCGGTTGCGCCCTCTATGTGAGTGTCGGCGCCAAAGTCAAGATAAATCTTGTCTGTATAATCAATTAAATCCTGAGCATTCTGAGCGCCTATCAGTTGAGGAAAATCCCCACCAACATCGCAATTGAGGGACAGTTTCCCATCACTGAAAGCACCTGCACCACTAAATCCTGATGTGATGTTGCAGTATGGTTTGCAATGCACACAATCAAGGCCTCTACCCTTTGGGCAAGCCCTGTTTTCGATCTTATGGCCTTGTTCGATAATAGTGATATCGAATTTGGCATTTTGTTTTATCAGCTCAAGGGCAGTGAATATTCCTGATGGCCCTGCGCCGATAATCAATACTTTTTTCATAGCATTTTTCCTTTTGGTAATGTGAGTATTTGTTTTTTCTTTTACTAATCTCTATTTATTTGTTTATTTATTTCATTTTTTCTATTTTATTTGTTAAGTTCAACGGCAACTGCAAGTGCAACTGTTGCGCCAACCATTGGGTTGTTGCCCATGCCTATAAAGCCCATCATGTCAACATGAGCAGGCACTGATGAGGAACCGGCAAACTGAGCATCTCCGTGCATTCTTCCCATAGTGTCGGTCATACCATATGACGCAGGGCCGGCAGCCATATTATCTGGGTGTAGAGTTCTTCCTGTTCCGCCACCACTTGCAACGCTGAAATATTGTTTGCCACTTTCAAAGCAAAGCTTTTTGTAAGTTCCGGCAACTGGGTGCTGGAAGCGGGTAGGGTTGGTGCTGTTTCCTGTGATTGAAACATCAACTTTTTCATATTCCATGATTGCTACGCCTTCGTTGACATCATTTGCGCCATAGACAAGAACTTGACTTCTTGGCCCATCAGAAAAGGCTTTTTTTTCGACAATGTTAAGCTTTGCATTTGCAAAGTCATAGTCAGTTTTAACATATGTGAAACCGTTGACACGGCTGATGATATATGCAGCATCTTTGCCAAGACCGTTGAGAATAACTTTAAGTGGAGTTTTTCTTGCCTTATTTGCAGTGCTTGCGATACCGATAGCGCCCTCCGCTGCGGCAAAGCTTTCATGACCTGCAAGGAAGCAGAAACATTTTGTTTTTTCGTCCAAAAGCATTGCTCCAAGATTGCCATGGCCAAGGCCTACTTTTCTGTGGTCAGCAACTGAACCATGGACACAGAAAGCTTGAAGCCCTTCGCCGATAAGTTTTGCAGCCTCAACTGCGGTTTTTGCGCCTTGTTTTATTGCAATAGCAGTGCCAAGTGTATACGCCCAAACAGCGTTTTCAAAACAAATTGTTTGAACTCCGCGGACAATTTCACTGACATTGATACCTTTTTTGTCACAAATCTCCTTTGCTTCTTCAAGTGATTTGATACCAAACTTTTTGAGGGCAACATTGATGCCGTCAATTCTTTTCTCTTTACCTTCAAATTCAACCATTGTCTTACTCCTTCCTTGGATCGATATATTTGACAGCTTCGCCAAATCGACCATAAGTTTTTGTGTTTTCTTTAAGTGCATCTTCTGGGCTTACACCTTTCTTGATTGCCTCAAAGAATTTTCCGGTGGAAATATATTCATAACCGATAATCTCGCTGTTTTTGTCAAGAGCAAGTTTGGTGATATATCCCTCGGCCATATTTAAATATCTTGTGCCTTTAAGTGCGGTTGAATAAATTGTGCCAACTTGTGAGCACATACCTTTTCCAAGATCGTCCATACCTGCGCCAATCTCAAGGCCGTTGTCAGAAAATGCTGATTGAGTTCTTCCATAGACAATTTGCAGGAAAAGTTCACGCATAGCTGTGTTGATAGCATCGCAAACAAGGTCGGTGTTAAGAGCCTCAAGTATAGTTTTGCCAACCAAAATTTCACCAGCCATTGCTGCACTGTGAGTCATACCAGAGCAACCAATTGTTTCAACAAGAGCCTCTTGAATAATGCCTTCCTTCACATTAAGGGTCAGTTTGCAGGCACCTTGTTGAGGGGCACACCAGCCAATACCGTGGGTAAGACCGCTTATATCTTTAATCTCTTTTGCATGCACCCATTTACCTTCCTCAGGAATAGGGGCATTTTCGTGTCTTGCGCCCTTTGCAACTGGGCACATATCATTTACATGTTTTGAAATGTTCATAAAAATCCTCCGTATAATAATTGAACTGATTATATTTTATCATTATTTGCAAGAAAAGTAAAACTTTTGTTAATTATTATTTTGCAAATTCAATATTTTGTGTTACAATTATATTGAAATTCGGCGAAATTGTGCAAAAACTTTTCAGCCAGCCTGAATTTTAAAGGAGTTTTTATGGAAGAACAACATTATTCATATTGCATGGCATCAGAGATGTCTATGATTGAAACAAAAGTTAACAGGTCAAGATTTATTGGCGTGGTTTTTCCTGTTGAAACTCAAAAACAGGTGGCAGAAGCTTTGGCAGATTTGAAAAAAAGCAATAAAAATGCAAAGCATATTGCTTATGCATATTTGCTTGGCGAAAACTATTCCATTGCCAAAAGCAGTGATGATGGTGAGCCAGAGGGCAGTGCCGGAAATCCAATCTATCAAGCTCTGCGCGAAAAACATATGACAAACACTCTTGTTGCTGTTGTCAGATATTTTGGTGGAATCGAACTCGGCAAAAGCAGGCTGACAAGAGTTTATGCAGAAACAGCCTCACATGCGCTTGACAATGCAAAGAAAATTATGATGGTATATTGCAATATCTTTGAGATCAAAGTAAGCTATAACCATTTTGCAGCACTCAGCAAAATGATCACTGAAAAGGGCTTTGAAATCTTGGAACGTAATTTTGATGAGTCAATGCCTATGATTAAATGTGCTATTCCTATGGATACAAGTGAAGAAGTGCTTATGGATATTCGTATTCGCTTTAAAGAAGGAACGCATATGACCAAGGTTGGCGCAAAATACTATAAGTCAGAGTTCTAGGTTTATTTGTGAGAAGAAGCGATAATGATAATTACTGAAATTTCTGAGCAAAAGAAAAAAGGAAGATATAACCTCTTTATAGATGACGCATTTTACAGTGGCATTGATGAAGAGGTTATTGTCATAAATAAGCTTAAAGTGGGGCAAGATTTGACGAAAGAACAACTTGAAGAGATTGTTGTTCAAAGCGAAAAAAGGCGTGCATTTGAAAAACTGATTGATATGATTTCCAGAAAACTGTGCTGTGAGAAGGAGATTTTTGATAAACTTATCAAAAAAGGCTTCAACAGTGATGGAATAAGACTTGCGATAGATCTGGCAAAAGATTATGGATATATTGATGATTTGACCTATGCAAAGAGTTTTGTGCAAAGCAATAAAAACAAAAGTGTAAGAGAGTTGAAAAATAAACTGCTTTTTAAAGGCGTTAAAAAGAGCATCATTGAGGAAGCAGTTTCTGAAATTTCTGCGGAAGATGAGAATGATAATGCTTGGTTTTTGGCACAAAAGTATATGAAAAATAAATCGTTTGATAAAAAAACTTTCGCAAACTTATATAACTTTCTTGCAAGAAAAGGCTTTGACAATGCTGTTTGCATGAATGTTATTCATAAATTCAAAATAGATTTAGATGATTAAAATTAAATTGTTTGGTTTTAATGACCAGAATTAAGAAATTTTTATTTTGATATTCAGAATTAAGAAAATTTACTTTGATATACAGCATTTAAGGTCTCAATATGAATAACAAGAATTGATTTTTGTGATCAGACAATATAAAAAAGCGTAAAATATTTAATTTTTATGCTTTAAAACTGATAAAAATAATCAAATTATCCTAAAATTTTCTGCGTTTTGATATAGATTTTGAGGACTTTATAGGAAATAATTTGCAAATTTAGAAAAAAATTGAAAAATTTGTGAAAAATATAGGCATTTTTTGAGATAAAAATGGCATATTTTGAGGCAAAAATAAAGCTAAGTTGAAATTTCATGTCAAAAATTGCATAAATTTCACTGAGAAAGGCGAGAAAAATTGACTGTTTTGCGTTTTTTGGCATAGTTTTTATGTTTTGCGAATTTTGTGACTGGTGGGTATTGACATTATGGCTGAAATGTGCTAAAATACTTTCGCTAAACGAGAAAAATACATTTGAAAAGCAATTGCTGATGCTTAAAGGCAGCAAGAGGGAGGATGAATGTTATGAAGAACAAAGCCGTAACACCAAAAACCGGAGAAAGATTTGATCAAGCGCAAAATGTTAACGAACTTTTCGTAAAATTGGAAAATGTTCTTAACAGTCTTGATTATGTAAATAAAAAAGCAAATAAACAGGCTGCGCTTAAATTTATTTCAGACTTGAAAAATGGAGTGTATGCAAACCCTGTTTCAGATAACGGAAAAATTATCTATCCAGCTGGGGTTGATCAGATTGTTTTTGACATTTTAAGCCCTGCTGCTGATGATGGCACAAGAGCAAATGTAAATATTCAAACTCTTGAAGATGTAACTGATCCTGTAAAATTGCAAGCAGCACTCAATGAATTCCAAAACCAGAGCAATCAATCTGGTCTGGAAGCAGAACTTGCACAAGCAAAAAAGAATTGGGCAGAAGCTCAAACAAGGGCATATAATAACAAAGTCTTGCTTGATAAAGAACAACAAAAGGCGCAAACTCTTTTTAAAAAACAACAAGGATTTAAAAGAGCGTTGATTGGTGTTTCTATCGCTGCAATTGCATCATTAGGAATACTTGCCGCAACTCATTTATTTGGTTGGAAAAAGGATAAAAAAGACAGCTATGAAGCTGGTAAAAATTCAGTTGATATCACAATTGATAACCAAGATGCTTATGATCAAGGCTATAACGACGGTAAGTCTGCCGAGATTCCTGTTCTTGAATTGCCTGATTTCCCAAGACTTGAAGGTGAGAGCGATGCGGACTATCTTAACAGATGGAGAGAGTCGGATAACCAAGGTGCATATGACAAAGGTTATAAAGAAGGTCAAGACTCAGTTGATATCACAACAGACAACCAAGACGCATACGACAAAGGTTATAAAGAAGGTCAAGACTCAGTTGATATTACAGTTGATAACAAAGATGCTTATGATAAGGGTTATTCCGATGGTCAAAACTCTGGAAACAACTATTCAACAAACGGAACCGGAGCTGCAGTGGAGCAAGGTGAAGGCAGCGTAACTCCTGTTTCTGCAGGTGATGATGAAAATACTAACACTGGTGAAATCGTTAAAGAGCCATCAATTGATGATGAAGAAGAAAACGGAAGCGGCATGCACAGATAAAATAAATAAAACACTTCAGATAAAATGCTGAGGTGTTTTTTTATTGCGATTTATTGTAACATTTTACATTGTTAAAGAAATGGGTGCATCATTTTAAAATTGTTTTATGTAAACAAAAAGTGTTGTAAGCAAACTTATTTTGTTTTAAGCGATAATGTTAAAGATGTTTTAAACTTATAATTCATAATGAAATTTGGTTGGTCATATGCTTTAAAGAGGTTATGATGAAAAAGAAAGTATACCTTTTCACAGCATGTTTGTTTTCTTTATTTATTGTTTTATTTTATTTGTCAGGTTGCAGTGCCGGCGGTCAAATCAAAAAGGTCAGTAAAGATTTATCCAATTATAAGATAAATGTTGATATTGATGAGGATAACATGCAACTTTTTTGTTCTCAAGATGTGAATGTTGTAAACAATAACTTAGTGCCTCTTGGTGAAGTTTGTTTCAATTTGTATGCCTCAGCTTTCAGCGAAGATGCTGTGATTTTGCCATATACGGCGGGAAATAGTGGCAAGGTCTTCCCAAATGGGATAAGTTATGGGGATATTGTCATCACTAATCTGAAAGTTAATGATAAAACATCTGTCTATTCCATTTGTGGAGAAGATAATAACGCACTCAAAATCCCGCTTGAAACAACTGTTGAGCCAAAAGAAAGTGTCTTGGTGCACATTGATTATGTTGTGACCTTGCCGGAATGTACCCACAGGCTTGGCTTTTTTGGTGGGAGCATAAATCTTGGAAACTTTTTTCCAATACTTGCGATCTATAAAGAAGGGGATTTTAAAGTAGCTCCTTATTACAGCACGGGCGATCCTTTCTTTTCAGATATTGCAAATTTTGAAGTTGAGGTCAATTATCCAAAGTCATACAATTTGGCAAGCACAGGTCAGTGTGTTAAAAGTGTTGCAAGTGATGATAAAAAAACCGATATTTACAAAGCCCTTGCAGTTCGTGATTTTGCCATGTTTTTAACTCAAAATGCTCAAATTGAAACAAAAATCTCTGAAAAAACACAAATTACGTATGTGGGCTATGAAAAAGATGAGAACATCAAACAATGTTTGGATACAGCAGTAAAGGCTGTAACATTTTTCAACAAAACTTTTGGAAAATATCCATACGCTACGCTCACAATAGTAAAGGCTCCGTTTGTTCATGGGGGAATGGAATATCCAAATCTTGTCATTATTTCAGACAGCATAACCGAGCCGTTTGATATCGCTAAGGTGATTGTGCATGAGGTTGCGCATCAATGGTGGTATGGTCTTGTTGGAAATAACGAGGTAACAGAAGCTTGGCTTGATGAAAGTTTGGCAGAATATAGCACATTGCTGTTTTTCGAGGCTCACCCTGAATACCAAATGGCCTATGACGAGCTGGTCAATCAAGCAACGGCAATGTATACTCTTTATGCGGATATTGTCAATGTTGTGGAGGGTAACATTAAAACAAGCATGCTGCTTCCGGTGAATGAGTATAACAGCGAGTATGAATATTCTTACATGGTCTATGTTAAGGGAATTATTATGTTTGACAGTTTAAGAAGTGTCATAGGCGCAAAAAAGTTAAACAGTTGTTTCAAAAAATATTTTTCAACTTATAAATTTAAAATTGCCACCACTGACGACTTGATTGAATCTTTCAGAAAAACCGCAGGACGAGATATTGAAGGATTTTTTGACAGCTGGCTTTCAGGGAAAACTATTGTTGGAGAGATAAGATAATTTGAATTTTAATTGCACAAATTTGTCTTATGTGTTACAATCTATTTGAGGCTGATGATGAGAATTGTAAATTTGGGTTCGGGCAGTAAAGGTAATTGCACATTTTTGCAGACAAAAAATGCAAAGATTCTTCTTGATGTTGGATTTTCTTTGTCTGAGCTTACAAAAAGACTTAAAAATATTGGGGAAACACCGGAAAATATTGATGCAATAATCATTACTCATGAACACAGCGACCACATCAAAGGTCTTTGTGCTTTTTTGAAAAAATACAATCCAAAATGTTTTATACATAAAGACATTGTAAGTGATTGCTTAAAAGATTTGCAGGGCAGAAATATTGACAAGGTTATTGAGATTTCAGAGTATGCTTTCAGTGTTGGTGATGTTCGCATTATGCCTTATTTGCTTCCACATGACAGCAAGGTTTGTCTTGGTTTTGTTTTTTCAGTTGGTGGCAAAAAGATATCGATTGCAACTGACCTTGGTTATATGCCAGAGAATATGCTTGACGCGATGAATGGCAGTGATTTGGTGTTTATTGAATCTAACCATGACAAAAAGATGCTTATGGGGTGCATGTACCCATATATTGTTAAACAAAGGATAATTAGTGATCACGGGCATCTTTCAAATGATCAGGCTGCGGATATTATCGTGAAACTCGCAAAAAATGGGACAAGATATTTTGTGCTTTCGCATCTCAGTGAAAATTCAAATACGCCAGAGCAGGCCTATCTTACAAGTGCAAAAGCCCTTGAAAATGCTGGATTTATTTTGGAAAAAGATGTATATTTAAGATACAGCAGACAAGATAAAAACGGAAATAACTTTTATTTTTCTGAAAGTGAGGATTAGGTATGGAAAATCAGGTTGAAATAACAAAAAAACTGAAAACAAAAAAAGATAAATTTGACTTTTTTGACAGCAGTTTTGCCTGTATGGCTTTTATTGTTTTACTTTTGGTTACTAAGCTTTTTGTAAGAAAGTTCTGGACAAAAGACATACAAGAAAGACTTGTTGATCATTCAGTGTTTTTGTATCTGACTTTATATATTGTGATTGCAATTGCGGTTGAAGCAGTGTTTTTTGTTGCTGGCCTTATTGCTGCAAACAATACTAAGGTTAAATATTTCAAAGCAACAACATTTAACAAAAAACCAACAAAACTTATGATACTTTTTGCAGTTTTGATATCTTTTGTATCCATTTTTGCTTTCTCTGGCCTTACAAATGTTTTTGTTATATCTTTGCAAAAATTTGGGTATACAACTTCGCTCAGTAACATGGCAATACCGAACTTTGGCGTTTATCTTCTTTATGTCATTGTTGTTTGCGCTGTGCCAGCTGTTTGCGAAGAATCACTTTTCCGTGGTGTTATTTTGCAAGGATTCAGGGGTAAGGGAAAACATTTTGCAGTGCTTATGAGCGCGCTTATATTTATGCTTATGCACGGAGGCCCTGAGCAAACTGTTCATCAGTTTATTTTGGGCGTGATCTTGGGCTATGTTTTTATATATTCTGGAAGTATTTGGATGACAATTCTTATCCACTTCTTGAATAACTTTATTTCAGTTACAATGATCTATATAACAAGTTTCCTTCCAAAAACGGCGGAAACTGCAGGTGGTGATGCGGCGGAGCAACTTTCTTCTTGGGGATCACTTGCAATGACTTTGGTTTTCAGCTTGGCTTTTGCAACGCTTGGGGCATATATCATATATGTTTGCATAAAAGCAATCAAAACACAAAATGATAAAAAATATCAGAAAAATAAAGAGCTTATGCTTTCGCTGACTGCAAAAGAAAATTTGAGTAAAACTGAAGTTCAACTTTTGAAACAACTTGTTGCAGAGATGAAAGATTATGAGGATAATGAAGCGATTAACACTAAAACTGCAGATGTAAAACCTGATGACGAAAGTGCAGCCGTGCAGGCGGAAGATGCTGCGAAAAAAGAAAAAGAGAGCAGTTTGAAGATTGCGGGTATTATTTTGCTTTCTGTTTCACTTATCTATCTTGTTACTGATTGGATTTTGGCACTTATAAGTGGGTTTGGCGCGTAAAAGTAACTTTAATTTAAGGCCACTCATAACATAGTCTGAGGATATTTTATGGACTATGTTAAACTTGAAAAATTTTTAAAAAACAAAATACCAAATGCTGATGTGGATGTTATTGGTAAAAGTGTGCTTGGCAGAAATATTTATGCTGTTTATTTTGATTTTCATAGTAATTATAATGTCATCATTCAGGCGTCAATTCATGCAAGGGAACACATTACAACATCTTTGGTGGTAAAGTTTATAAAAGATGTATCAAAAAACTTTGAATTTTATAAGCAGTTAAATATGCCAAACATTATCTTTGTTCCAATGGCAAATCCTGATGGAGTGATGATTTCTTGTCATGGGCTTAAAAGTGTTAAAAATGAAAAAGTTAAATTTAAATTGCAAAAAATCAATATAAAAAATGAAGATTTTACACTTTTTAAAGCAAATGCAAATGCTGTGGACCTCAATAATAACTTTGATGCAAACTGGGGAACAGGAAAAGAAAATGTAAAACTGCCGGCGTTTCATGGATATATTGGTAAGAGGCCTGAAAGTGAGCCAGAGGTCAAGGCGCTTGTCAGTTTGACAAAAAAGGTGAAACCTTGCTTTACGATAAGTTATCACTGCAAAGGTGAAGAAATTTATTATGATTTTTATCAAAGTGGCAGAGAAAGGAAAAGGGATAAAAAAATAGCAAAACTTTTTGCAAAGGCGACTGGGTATAAGATAAAAAGCACAGAGAAGTCAAGCAGTGGTGGATATAAGGATTGGTGCGTGCAAAAACTGAAAATTCCGTCAATCACTGTTGAGGTGGGAAGCGACAATCTTTCTCATCCAATTTCTGAAAAATTTTTGCCAGAGATTTACCAAAAAAATAAAAATGTGATAAAATTACTTCCGAAGGCTATGAAAATATTTCAAACCTACAAATAAATTTGATAAAATAGTGGGATTAACAAATGGAAAAAAGACAAAAAACAATTAAAAAACAAACAAAAGACATCAGCCATGATATCTTTATGGGTGAGGCGCTTGAGCTTGCAAAAAAGGCATTGAAAAAAGATGAGGTGCCAATTGGCGCAGTGATTGTTCTTGATGGGAAAATTATTGCGAAGGGATATAACACTCGGCAACATGGTCATGATGCCACCAGCCATGCGGAAATTATTGCAATAAGAAAGGCTTGCAAGAAACTTAAAGATTTTCGGCTTAACGGAGCAGTGATGTATGTGACGCTTGAGCCATGTTTGATGTGTCTTGGGGCTGTCCTAAACAGCAGAATAAAAACTGTCTATTTTGGTGCAAAGAACAACAAAGAAAATGCGCTGGACATAAATGATATTGCAAAACAAGCAGAACTTAACCATGTTACCGAATTTATTGGTGGAGTGAAAGAAGCGGAATGCTCTGAGCTGATTTCGTCATATTTTAAAAATAAACGAAATTGAAGTTTATAAAAGTTTGACAAAGGAATAATATTTATTTAAAATAAGGTTATGGATAAAATTATGAGTGAAGTTGAAACTTTGGAAAAAGAAAGTATTGAGGATTACCTTGATCTTAATATTGTTGCAGGCGATAAAATAAAGACTGATCCAAGACTTATCAAAAGGGATAACGAGGCGGCCAGTGTTGACTGCTTTGTTTTGATGGAAGATTTTCCAGAATTTAAGGCGAAAGACGGAAGCTTTAACATTGATCTTTTGGGAAATCCTATGTATCAATATGTTGTCAGGGCGTGTCCAAGCTATCCAAACTGCTTAAAGTTTGATCACGAAAAAGAAACTGTGCTTGGCAAAATTAAGCCATTTTTGGGCAAGAGTGAATATACACTTGTCTTGTTTGCGGACACTCCACTTATTACTAAAAATAATGTGCTTAACATCTTGGACTTTGCAAAGGCAAAAGGACTTAATGTTTGCAAACTCACTCGTGGCTGGGTGTTTAAGACTGAGTATATTAAGCGTGTGGACGAGATCTATTCACCTTCGATATATTATTTTCAAGAAGAGGACTTTATGGTTGCATCTTCTTATGAAACGCTTAGTATCATAAGTGATATTTTGAAAAATCGTGTCATAACCTATCACATGAAAAATGGAGTGCATTTTAAGGCGCCTGAAACAATCTATATTGATGCAAATGTTTCCATTGGTGAAGGAACGGTCATTGGCGAGTTTGTCAGTCTTACCGGTGATACAGATATTGAGAAAAACGCAAAGATTTTATCAAGAAGCACTCTGAGTAACGCAAAAGTTTTAAGTGGTGCAGTTGTTGAGGGCGCAAGAATTGACGGCGCTGTTGTCATGGAAAATGCCAAGATAAAATCAGGTGTGAAGCTTCTTGAAAATACGGCGATCAAAGAGGGCGCTGTTATTTTGGAGGACTCAATCATTTCAAACGCAATTATTGGTGAGCACTGCATTATTGGAAGAAATACAATCATAAATTATCTTACTTTGGATGAAAGATGCGTGGTTGGAAACAACTGCCAGATAAATGGAACAGAGATAAAACCAGTCTATATTCAAAAAGAGGTGAAGATTGGGGATCAGGTCAAAATCTCGGAAAAAGTTGTCATTGAAACAGGTGTCACGGTCAAAGCTGGTGAAGAGGTGAAACATTCATTAAAGAGAGGGCAAAATGGCTAAGCTGGTTATAGGACTTGGAAATATTGGCAAAGAATTTGAAAACACCAATCATAATATGGGCTTTATGGCTGTGGATATGCTTGCAAAGAAGTATAATGTTAAGATAGCCAAAAATATGTGTAGCAGCATGGTGGGTGAGTTTAATTGTGGTGGCGAGAAAATTATTTTGGCAAAGCCAACAACATATATGAATGCAAGTGGAATTGCGGTTAAAAGTCTTATATCAAAATTTGGTATTGACACCGCCAAAGATATGATTATAATAAGTGATGACATTGATTTGGATATCGGGCGCGTGCGAGTAAGGCAGTCTGGCAGTGCGGGAACGCATAACGGACTGAGAAGTGTTATTAAAGAGATCAACACTACCGAATTTGTGAGGCTTCGCGTGGGGGTTGGAAAGCCTCCAGAGCATGTGGATCTTGTGGACTTTGTCACCGCAAAGTTTACCGATAAAGAGGGCATAAATGCTGGGCTTTGCAAGGCGGCGGAAGCACTTGAGATGTTTATTACGGGAAGCTCTCTTGATCAAATCATGCAAAAAGTAAACTAAAATGAAAGACTATTTTGATCTTCAAAACATAAGTCCTAAAATGAAGGACTTTTATACAGGGGTAGGGGCCGGAAAAAACGGCTCTATTTTTGGTGCGTGCGAATCTTTCAAAATTGTGTTTTCTGTTGGATTTAAAAAGCAGATCCTTTATATAACTTCAGACTTTACCACGGCAAGCAGATGCTTTGAAATGTTTTCAAATCTTTTGGGAGAGAGGGTTGGCATTATTAAACCTGTTGCCGACAATCTTTTATATGCAAAAAATAAAAGTGTTGATACGCTTATGGAAAATGCGTTGACACTTGGAAAACTTGCAAATAAAAAACTTGATGTTGTTATTATGCCAATATCCTTGGCACTTGGATTTTATCCAACAAAAAAATGCATAATTGAAAACACTTTTTCAGTGAAAATTGGTCAAATTGTGGAACCAAGGAAACTTGCTGAAAAACTGCAATTTGCAGGATACAAAAAAGTAGAGCTTGTGTCGGCGCCGGGGGAATATTCGATTCGCTCGGACATTTTGGATGTTTTGCCACTTGGGGAAAATATTGCATACAGAATTGACTTTTTTGATCGTGAAATTGATGATATTTGTGAGCTTGATCCACAGAACATGAAGAAAGGTAAGAAAATTAAAGATCTTACTTTTTATCCATGCAAAAATATTTTCTTAAATGCAGGCGAAAAAGAAAAGATCATCAAATATTTGAAAAGCATTGATCAAAGAAAGTTTGAAGATAACACTGCAAAAGAAGAATATACAAAATGTGTCAATGACCTAATTTTTAAGCTTGAAAGCGGAGATGCAGGTTTTAATCTTGACTATTTGATGCCACTTATTGAAAACAAAGCAAGCATCTTTGATTTTTTTGACGACCAAGTTACCGTTATTGATGAGTGCAAAATGGTTTATGATGAGGGATCATCTTATTCAAAAGAATTCCAAAGTCGAGTTAAAGAACTTTTTTCTCGTGGGACATGTCTTTCAAAAGATGATAATTTGATTGATTTTGCTGATTTTGTAAAAAAAATGAGCAGTGGCAAAGCTGTTGTGTTCCAGAAAATAACAAACACTAATAAGTTTTTCCAGCCAGAGATAATTTTGGAGGAAAAGGCGCTTCCGGTATCAAGATATACGCACAGTTTAAAAGATCTTGCAAAAGACCTTAAAAAATATGACTTTGAGGGCTACCGCAACATAATTTTCGCGGGAAACAGCGAAGATGCCAAACATATTCAAAGAACTCTTAAAGATTATGGGATTGACTATGAGATAAAAAAATCATCAAATCTTTCAATCTCAGATGACATGATTATCCCTGAGGAGTTTGTCAGTGGTTTTGTTTTGCCTGCGCACAAAATATTGGTGCTTGGAACTTATGACATTCTCCCAAGAAAAATGCAAGAATCCAGACTGAAAGTTCAGCGTAAAAATGTGTTCTCTGTTCCAAAAGTCGGGGACTATGTTGTCCATAATTTTCATGGTATAGGTATCTGTGAAGGGGTAACCAAGCTCTCGGGTAATTTTGGCACCAAGGACTATGTTGTGGTGCGCTATGCCGGTGATGATAAACTTTACGTTCCAATAGACCAAATGGATATGCTTGATAAGTTTTCTGGTGCGGAAACTCCAAAGAAATTGAGTAAAATTGGTGGTGCGGACTTTGCCAAGGTCAAGGAAAAAGTCAAGACATCTGTTAAAAAATTGGCTTTTGATCTGCTTGCTCTTTATGCGGAAAGAGAAAAGAAAAAGGGATATGTTTACAGCCCAGATAACGAGCTTCAGATTGAGTTTGAAAACAGTTTTCCATACACTGAAACCGAGGATCAGCTTATCAGTATAAGTGAAATCAAAAAAGATATGGAAAATGGAAAAGTTATGGACAGGCTCCTTTGCGGTGATGTTGGCTTTGGTAAGACAGAAGTTGCACTCCGTGTTGCATTTAAAGCGATACTTGCTGGCAAACAAGTTGCATTTATGGCTCCAACAACTATTCTTTCTGAGCAGCATTATAACACCGCAAAAATTCGTATGGAGAACTTTGGCGCAAAAATTGAGGTGCTTAACAGGTTTAAGACTCCAAAACAGGTTGACGACATTTTGAACAGGCTTGCAAAAGGGGAAATAGATATCATCTGTGGAACACACAGGCTTTTGAGCAAAGATGTTTCTTTCAAAGACCTTGGGCTTATAATTTTGGACGAAGAGCAAAAGTTTGGTGTGGAAGATAAAGAGAAAATCAAGCTCAAATATCCAAATGTTGATGTTTTGACGCTCAGTGCTACACCTATTCCAAGAACTCTTCATATGTCACTTTCGGGCATTCGTGATGTGTCAATCATATCCACTCCACCAAGCGAAAGACTGCCGGTTGCCACTTTTGTTACTGAGCAAACTGATGAACTTATCCGTGATGCAATAAAAAAAGAGATGAACCGTGGTGGTCAGACTTTTGTGCTGTTCAACTCGGTCGAGCATATCTATGCTTTTGCGGACAAAATAAGAAAACTTGTTCCTGATGCAAGAGTGTTGGTTGGACATGGTCAGATGCCTGGGAAACAACTTGAAGATATAATTTATCAATTTTATCATGGTATGGCAGACGTGCTTGTCTGCACAACTATCATAGAAAATGGTATTGATATTGAAAATGCTAACACTCTTATAGTCATTGACAGTGACAGGTTTGGACTTTCTCAGCTCTATCAACTTCGTGGCAGAGTGGGACGTGGAAGCAAGATGGCCTATGCATATCTTACCTATAACCCGGGCAAAGTGCTGACCGAAGAGGCATATAAACGTCTTGATGCCATTTCAGAGTTTACCGAATTTGGAAGCGGATTTAAACTTGCCATGCGCGACCTGGAAATTCGTGGAAGCGGAAATGTGCTTGGGGCAGAACAACATGGCCACATGCAAAAAGTGGGCTATGAGCTTTACAGCAAGCTTTTGGCTCAGGCAGTTCAAGAGCTTAAGGGTGAAAAAGTGGAAGAAAAACAAGATGTGCTTGTGAAGATTTCTCTTGATGCGTTTATTCCGGATACCTATATGACCAAAAGTGAGGACAGAATGGTTGCCTATAAGACTATTGCAAGCATAACAAGTGTTGACGAAAAAGAAAGAGTTATAAGAGATTTCGAAAATACTTTTGGAAAAATCCCTCAGCCAACATTAAATCTTATTGACATTGCGCTTGTCAAGGCTAAGGCGGGCAGGCTTAAGGCTAAAGAGATTGTCAGCACTGCAACCAGCTTGGAAATTATCTTTGATGACAAAAATAAAATCATTGACAATGCCGAGATTGGTGAACTTTTGTATAAATTCAGAATGAGATGCAATTTGGATTTCTCTTCAGCACCTAAAATTTGCTTCAAAACAGGGGATACTGCCGAGCAAAACTTTAAACTTTTAAAAGATTTTCTTGCTGGAGTATAAAAATCTGAAAAAACAATTGATTTTTGGACATTATTGTTTTATACTATAAAAGTATTATGTAAAAATGTATCCTTTTTGGATATTGAAATATTGGAGGGCTTTGCTTTGAAAAACTTAAAAACTAAAATTGTGGCTATTTTAATTTGTATTTGCATGTGTTTCAGTGTGCTGACCGGCTGTTCTTTGTTTGTTAAAAATACAGAGAAAGACAATGCTAAAATTGCACTTAAAATTGGGGACACTGTGATCACTAAAGAGGAATTGATTGAGGATTATAACAGATTCTATCAACAGAATTCCACTTATTTTATGTATTATGATACTGACACGATTATGGAAATTTTCTATAACAGTGTGATTGAAAACAAAATTATTATGATCGAAGCACAGAAGCTTGTTGATGATGGCACACTTGTTATAACTGACAAAGATGTTCAGGGTGTTTGGGATAAAGTGTTTGACTTTGTCTATGGCCAAGTTGACTCAAACGAAAAGGCTATTTATGAGCTTGCAGGAAAAGAAGAAAATGAGTATCCTGAAAGACTTAAGGAAGAGGAAACTTCAGATGAGAAAGCTTATAAATATGAAGCTTATGAGTTTGAAGCTGTGGAGGTGAAGACGGAAACTGATTCAGCCTATGATCCTGACAATTTTGATACAGATGCCGAAATTGTTGAGCTTAAAAACTATTTGCTTAAATATAACACCTCAAAAGATGAAGAAGAAAAAACTTTGGTTGATATTGCCGAAGATGAACTTGCTGTGAGAAATCAAGCAATAAATGAGTATATTGCAGATCTTCAATTTGTTGCAAAATCGAACAAAAAAGACTATGCAGCGGACAAGGTTTTGAAGGCTGAGGTTGAAAGAGTTTATAAATCATACTTTGATAGCATGCTTTACACAAAATACCAAGACTATATCAAGTCAACGATTGCAGGTGTGGAAGGAAAATATGAAAACAAATTTTCCGACAGCGCAATTGTTGAAAAGTATAAAAAGCTTTTGAAAGCCTCAAAAGAAAGCAATACTGTTGATAAAAGTTATATCGAACTTGTAACATCATCTTCAAATGATACACTTATTTTATATCACAACGAAGATGTTGAGGACACATATTTTACTGTTCAACACATTCTTGTTAAGTTTGATGATGCAACCCTTGACACTCTGAAAGAGACTGCAGGTTATGACGTAACAAAAGATGCAATGTTCCGCGAATACTATGAGGGCGTGAGATCTTCAATTGCAACTGATGATTTTATCAAGTCAATGACAGCATCTTATCGCGATGAAAATGGCTATGCTGTGAAAGAAGATGACGGCACCGGCAAAATGGTTGAAAGCAAGATCGCTATTGGTGATGCGTCAACTGATGACACTATCCTTGGTGAGTATAACAGCGAATTGACAGCAAGACTTGCTGCACTTCACGCAACTGATGAATATGCAGCAATGACCGCAGATGAAAAAGCTGCTACCGACCAAAGAGTAAAAACCCTTCTGTTCCAAGAATTTTCATGGAAATATAGCGAAGACACAGGTTCGCTTGTAAGTGATAAACTCTCTGGTGTTATGGGCTTTACAATCAACAACAAAGCCAATGAGAACGGCTCTTGGGTGAAAGAATTTGCCGAGGGCGCAAGAGAGCTTCTTGCAAATGCTGACAATCATGACGGAACATACAATTTTGGTAACGAAATCAAGGCTGTTGTTTCAGATTATGGCGTGCACCTTATGATGCTCACTGGCGTTTATAACAAAGGTGAAGTTGTTTCCACAACAAAAGAGGTAACCGATGATATTGTTGACAAGACTGATGCAGAAATAGTCAGCGAGTTGAAAAATACATATATTTCAAACCTTACAACAGAGAGTCTTTATGAGTATATTTATGACCTTATCAAAGATGAACTTGTTGGTGACAGCGGGACATACTTTACTGATCATAAAAATGCGCTTGTGAAAGAGTATGAAGATGCGAAAAAAATTAAGTATGTCAATAAGATGTCAAACAGTGAACTTACTGATGCGATTTCATAAAAAGTGAATAATAAAAAGACCAGATTGTAAAATCTGGTCTTTTTGTATTTCACTTTAAAATTTTCACTTTAAAATTTTTACTTTGTGCTGCCGAAGCCGCCGTTGCGAATGCCTGTGGCGTTGTCACTTTCAGTGATGCCAAATGGAAGAAAAACTCCTTGAACAAAGCTTTTGCCGGCAGGAAGGAAAAGGGATTTGTTGCTGTTTCTCAGGTCATATAAAAGTTTGATCATGATGTGGCCTTCGTTGTCGGAATTATAATAGTCTGCGTCAATCAGCGCGGCGGTGTTATACATGATCAGTCTTGACTTGGTGCCAAGCCCACTTTTTGGCATGATGAAAAGGGCATAATCTTCATCCATACGGCATCTTATTCCTGTTGGGACCATAATTTCATCACCGACATCAAGGTTGATTTCAAATGGTAAATAAAAGTCGTATCCGGCGGAAGCTGTGGTTGCCCTTGATGGAAGCTTGATTGCGTCATACATTTCCTTTATTTTTTCTTCTGAAAGCCCGGCTTGAAAGTAGGTCTTTTCAAAATCCTCCTTAAATCTTTCAAATGATACTTTATAAAATTCTGCTACTTTTCTGCTCATAATAATTCCTCCTTATTTTGTGATTTTAATATTGCATATTTTTTTTGCTTTTGCAACTATTTTTTAATAATAATAAAATTTTATCTTTTTTGTCATAATGTGCCGTCCAAATTTGCCTTCTTGACAATAACGCTTGCAGGTGATAAAATAGGCGTATGGTTGAATTGAACTTTTCAAGAGATCAAGACGGAAAATATATCCTTGAGGACTATGGCGCACATGGCTATGAAAAACTGCACTTAACGCAGGTAAGTGGCGCAAAAGACGGTGCTTCAAGCTCTTTTTGGCTGGAGGGGAAAGATAAGAAGTATCTTGTTAAATCAAGCCTTAAACCAGAGTATATCGTGTCAGTTTATGGCGAGCTGTTATTTTCTGAACTTGCAAAGATGAATGGGTTGCCTTGTGCAAATGTTGACGCGGGAAACCTTGGCGGAATTGACATGGTGATAAGTGAGGATGTCTGCGAAGAGGGCAGCGAAAGGTTGACTTATGACATGTTGTGTGAAATTGGGGAATATTCTGATTACAGCATTGAAGGAATTTGTGAAAAAGTAAACATATTTGCGAAAAAAAATAATATTGAATGTCAAAAAGATTTAAGGCTTCAACTTTATAAGTATGCACTTATGGACTATCTGTGTTGTCAGTCTGACAGGCATGAGGAAAATTTGCTTTTTGAAATAGTGGATCAAAGTGGCAAAAAGACAATAAGACTTTGTCCGCTTTATGATAATGAGCTTGCGTTTATGTTCGGCTATGTTCAAGATCATATTGATGATATTCCCTTGCCTCAAGTTGTGCAAATTTCAGTCAAAGTAAATCATGTATTTCATCCAGTTCTTGGAACGGACTTTGATGTTCAAAGTTTCAGACATGCAGTTGCAGGTGATGTTGTGAAAATGCTGAAAAATAAACAACTTGACAAACTTGTCTTGAAAAGATTTGCGAACTCTTTTGCAATTGAAATCATGAATAATCCTGAACTTAAAAAGTTTTATGATAATCTTGATTTCAGTATATTTAAAGCCGCAAAAGAAATTGAAAAAGAAACAAATTTTAAAATACCATATGATTATTTAAGACTTGCAGAAGATGTTGTTTATGAAAGACAGCAACTGCTTGATCAGGAAATAAAAGACTATAAAGAAATGGTGCTGGGAGAGTAAATTATGAAAGTTATACTTTGTTATAAAGAATTCGAACTTGGGGCATTGACTCAAGAAAACGGAAAATATGTGTTTGAATCGCTTACAGGAAAGGCTCTTGCAATGCAAAAGTATATTATTCCACGTGCATGCAAACTTTTGGAAGGACAAAAACAGGTGTCTGAAAAACTGTTTGGCGAATACGCCTATTTTTTGAACCTTTTGAAAAACAGCTATATCAAGAGCGAGGCAAACATTATTGACGGCGAATCTGACTTTGAGAAACTTGTGAAAATCGCAAGACTGAATTTGGACAGGGGCTCATTTTATTTAAAGTGCAGATAACCACATTTAATTAAAAGTGCAGATGATCACATTTTAACAAAAGAACAGATGATCTCGTTTTAATTAAAGTGCAGATAAAAAATGTTAATTGTTTTTTTGCCAGAAATCTTGAAAAACACCAAAAATAGTAAAAAATCTTCAAAATATAGGTCAAAACTTCATGTTTTGGCCTTTTTTAATAGACAAAGCTTGTAATTTTGCGGTAAAATATCATCAATTGGTGGTATAGTATGAATTTTAAAGAAAGTATTTTAAAAGTTTTTGAAAGCGGACAAAAGTATTTTGACTTTGACGAAATTGCCAAAGCTCTTGGTCTTTCGCGAGGATTTGACAGGCAGGCGCTCGCCTCTGCGCTCAGTGAGATGGTGAAAGCTGATCAGATTGTCTTTACCAAACGTAATAAATACACGCTTGCAGACAACAGTGGTGCAATAAAATGCACCATTATTGGCAGTCCAAATGGGTATAGCTATGCAAGGCCGGCAAGTGGCGGACTTGATATTTTTATCTCAGAAAGAGACCTTGAAGGTGCAAGCCATGGCGATACTGTGCTTGTGAAAATTCTTGGCAAACAGAAGGGCAGAAATTTCAGAGGAAAAACTCCACAAGCTGCGCGTGGCAGAACAATTGGAAGAGTTATTCGTATTTTGGCGCGAGGCTTTACCACTATCGTTGGAACATATGCTCCAACATCTGGCGGAGGACTTGTCGTTCCTGATGACGCCAGATTTGCAGACAGCATGTTTATCCCTGCAAACAAAGCTAATGGAGCTTCTGGAACGGTGAAAGTTGTGGTGAAAATCACAGAGTATCCAACAAGAACTCGTATGGCTCAGGGTGAGGTTATTGAGGTGCTTGGTGATGCAAGGAGCTTCAAAGTTTCCACGCTTTCTGTTATTCGCAGTTTTGGGCTTATTGATGAGTTCCCTGAAAATGTCGTGAAAGAGGCGGACAAGTTGAATGTCCCAATAACTGAAAATCAAATCAAAGGCAGAAAAGACTTCAGAAATGAGCTCACCATCACAATCGATGGTGAAGACGCAAGGGATTTTGATGACGCAATCTCACTGAAAATGAAAGGGGAAAACTATGTTTTAAGTGTGCATATTGCTGATGTTGGTGAATATGTAAAACAGGGCGGAGTCATTGATAAAGAAGCCTTCAGGCGTGGAACAAGTGTCTATTTTCCTGACTATGTTATTCCTATGCTTCCAAAATCTCTTTCAAATGGCATTTGTTCACTCAATCCAAATGAGGACAGGCTGACACTTTCAGTGGTCATGGAGTTTGACAAAGACGGAAATATAAAGGACTATAATTTCTTTGAGGGTGTGATTCGTTCGGCATATCGCATGACCTATACCAATGTTACCAAAATTTTTGACGGCGACAGTGAACTTTGCCATACTTATAAAGAGATTGTGCCTATGCTGAAGCAAATGGCGAAACTTGCAGTTCTGCTTTTGGAAAGAAGAAATCGTGCAGGTCAGCTTGACTTTGATTTGCCAGAGGCTCAAATTGATATTGATGAAGAGGGCAGGATAACATCTATTACGCAAAAGCCACGCAATTTAAGTGACAGGCTGATAGAACAATTTATGGTTGTAACAAATGAGGTTGTTGCAAATCACTTTGATAATTTGAAATTGCCTTTTGTATTTCGTGTGCATGAAGAGCCAACCTATGAGCGCGTCAAAGCGTTCCGTGATTTTGTCTCAAGCTTTGGACTGAAGCTTCAAGGTGGAGTTGATGGAAGCGATCCAAAAGATTTCCAAAAACTGCTCTTAGAAATCCAAGATACGCCATACAGTCAGCCAATCAGTAAAGTTATGCTCAGAAGCATGCAAAAAGCAAGATATGACAGTGAAAATCTGGGGCATTTTGGTCTTGCACTGCGCGATTATTGCCATTTTACTTCTCCAATAAGAAGATATCCAGATTTGACTATTCACAGAATTATAAAGCTTTATCTGAGAAATAAGTTGACTATGGAAAAATTAAATTTCCTTGGCGAGTTTGTGAAAGAGGCAGCGGACCAGTCATCTCTTACTGAACGAAATGCAGAAACTGCAGAAAGAGAGGTTGATGACCTGAAAAAAGCTGAATATATGCGCGATAAAATTGGAGAGATTTATGAGGGCAATATAAGTGGTGTTACAGATGCAGGATTGTTTGTGCAACTTGATAACACTATTGAAGGATTTATATATCTTGAGAATTTGCCAGAGGATCATTACATCTTTGATCAGACAAGGTATATGCTTGTTGGCAGACGCAACAGGTTTATGCTTGGGGAAAGATTGAAAATAAGGGTTGCGGCTGCAGATATAAACACGCGCCACATCGACTTTGAAATCTGCAATATCTCAGAAGACAGCAGAAAAAATGTCTTTTAAATCATATTTGCAATAATATCAAAAATTTGAAAAATAATTTTGCAGAAAAATGCAGAAAATTTACTAATTGTGAGTGAAAATAGGGCTAAAAAACGCAAAAATGCATAAATTTTGCTTAAAAACAGTAAAAAAATATAATAATTTTAAAAAAGCATCTTGAAAAATGAAAAACTATGTGATATAATCGAGGAGCAAAGATGAAAGAAATAGCAGTAAATCGTAAGGCAAATTTTGAATATTTCATTGAAGAAACGTATGAGTGTGGCATCGCTCTTGCAGGACAAGAAGTTAAGTCTTTAAGGGCAGGGCACCTGACAATCTCAGACAACTATGCAGTGATAAGAAATGGTGAAGTGTTTTTGATAAACGCAAACATTCCTTGCTATGAAAAGACATCGGCTTTTAAGCAGGACGAAAAGCGAAGCAGAAAACTTTTGCTCCATAAAAGCGAAATTGCAAGGCTGGAAAGAAAGGTGCAAGACAAAAGCTTTACACTTATTCCACTTAAAGCATATTTTAAAGATGGTATCGTCAAGGTGCTTTTGGGACTTGCAAAAGGTAAACACCTTTACGAAAAGAAACAATCTTTAAAAGAAAAAGACATTTCAAGGGAAACTTCAAGGGATATCAAAAACTTTAAATAATTTCTTCTTGGCAAAGTCCTCTTACATGGGGGCGATTTGGTTTCGACAGGCAATTGATCGAAAACATTATAAGCGTTCTGGTCCTCACCAAAGACCTTAAAAGTGGTGAAAAAATAAACGCTAACGAAAATTTAGCTTTAGCTGCTGCGTAAATTAAGCGGCTCGGGTGCTTTGAAAGGCTTACTGGTTCAAAGGCTTGTTAAAGTAAAGTAAGGTGAGATAGTTTATTTCTTGGCATAACCTATTCTCGAAAATAAGGCCAAGATTGTTTGCTTAAGATTGTTGGCTTTCGATGGCAGATGAAACTTATAAACCAACTGGAGAACGAAGAAGGGTGCTTTCAGATTGTTTGGACGCGGGTTCAATTCCCGCCGCCTCCACCAAACAAGCGGAGGAAAAATATTTTTGAATTATAGGAGATATTATTATGACTACATTTCAAATTATAGCGGTATGTTTACTTGGAGCTGGCACACTTGCTGCAATATGTCTTACAATTGCCTTTATTGCTGAGTTTTGCAGAAAAGAAAAGAAAGTGGAAGAAGCACCAGTTCAAGAAGAGGAAATTGGAGAAATTGATCTTGATGAAATGCTTGCTCGTCTTGAAGAAGCAACAAAGAAAAGTCAAGAGGAAAAAGAAAACCCAGCAGTTGTTGTGAATGTTCATGTCAATGGTGGACAATCTCAAGAGGAAACTGAGGATAAAAAAGAAGA
>JAFSVX010000019.1 GCA_017444785.1 Clostridia bacterium | reverse complement strand
CATGTAACAACGGATACAATGGTGAACCTGTTTGCTTTGCTTAAAAACAAAAATCTCGTGCTTTCTGCTGCTCTGGGGTTTCTTTCTGATATTCTCAGGGAAAACGTTAAAATATTATTTTAGTAACTAATCGGTGCATAGGGTGTAGTCCCTTCCCTTATAAAATTACGCCTTATGCACCACCTTTCCTTTCAAAATAAAAATAGTATGAATGAATCATACTATTTTTTATTTTAAACTTTATTTAATATTAACATCGAATAACAACATCAAATACAAATATTGAATATAAATATAAACATCAAATTAAATATTTAAATCAAATCATCTGATGTTATTTGATTGCGATGACGTGAACGCGGTTTCTTTCTTCAGCGTTTGCAACAGGGGAAAGAGAAAAGTCGCAGAACTGAACATTTTTGAAACCTGCAGCATTAAGAGTGTTGAGGATTTCTTTGTTTTCAAAGTATGACTCGACAATGATATCGAAAGTCTTTTTATAGAAACCTTCATCATTTTTCATATAATAAATTTCTTTCATGATTGTCTTGTTGTCCATGCCTTTCTTTATTGATTTTACATGGTCCATAGTGTCGCTTTCTTCAAAGATAACCTCGTCCCAATTTTCAAGTTTTTTCTTTGTATAGAAGTCGAACACAAACATTCCACCTTTGTTAAGTGATTTATAGGCGTTCACAAAAAGCTCTTTCCAGTTGCTGAGCTTTTCAATCATGTTCACCATATCGTGGTTGCAAGATACAAGGTCGTATTTTCCTTTGGTAGGGAAGTCATAGATTTCTTTTGTCAAAGTGAACTTCATGTTTGGATATTTTTCTTGTGAATAGTCGATCATGCTTTTTGCAACTTCGGTTCCTGCACCAACAATTCCAAATCTTGAAAGCTGATACAAAAACTCACCTGTTCCACAGCAGATGTCCAGCGCTGTCTTTACAGGTTTTTTGTTTTTATTGATATACTCCATCAAATTTTGAGCAAGGTTGTAAGAAAAACCACCTTGGTCAGAGCTCCACGCTGCGGCATAGTTTTTATCAAAAGATTGAGATACATATGTTTCCATATACTTTTCTCCTTATAATTTATTGTCTTGATTATAACATACTTTTTTAAATTTGAAAAATCTTTTTGCATATTTATTTATATATTTTTTATTTTTTTATGCAAAAATTTTGCTAAAATAGTTGATTTCAAACATATGTTTGAATATAATATAAGTATGAGAACAATATTACATTCAGATTTGAATAACTTTTATGCATCTGTCGAGTGCCTTTTGGATCCAAGCCTTGACGGATTCCCTGTTGTCGTTTGTGGCAAAAAAGAGGATCGTCATGGCATTGTGCTTGCTAAAAATATGATTGCCAAAAAAGCCGGCGTTAAAACGGGTATGGTGCTTTTTGAGGCTGAAAGGCTTTGCCCTGATCTTAAGTGCGTGGTGGCACATCATGACCTTTATTTGAAATACTCTCGGGCGGTGCGCAGGATCTATCTTGAATATACCGACCAGGTGGAGCCTTTTGGCATTGATGAGGCATGGCTTGATGTTACATCTTCTCCAAAATGCGGTGGTGATGGCGTCAAAATTGCAGAAGAAATAAGGCGAAGGGTGAAAGAAGAGATAGGCCTGACCGTGTCAATAGGTGTCAGCTTCAACAAGGTCTTTGCAAAGCTTGGCTCTGACCTTAAAAAGCCAGACGCTGTTTCAGTAATTTCAAAAGACAATTTCAAAAGCATTGTTTGGAAGCTGCCCGCAAGTGATCTTCTTTATGTTGGCAGGGCGACCAAAGAAAAACTTGCGAAACTCAACATCAACACAATTGGACAACTTGCGACATATAAAAAAGAAATCCTTATAAACAAGCTTGGCAAGTGGGGAGAAGTGTTGCAACAATACGCCAAAGGGCAAGACGTCTCTCCTGTTCGCAAGTATGATGAGCGAGAGGAACTTAAATCCATTGGCAACAGCATAACATTTTATCGCGATTTGAAAAATGATGATGATGTCTATGCGCTTTTAATTTTACTGTCTGAAAGCGTTTGCAGTCGCATGAAACGGGCAGGGTTTAAGTATGCAAGCACTGTGGAGCTTTACATCATTTCAGATAAACTTGAGCGAACGCTTCGTCAGTCGCACCTTGCAACGCCAAGCAACCTCAGTGCAGAGATTGCAGATACCGCTTTTGCGCTCTTCAAAAAACATTTTTCTTGGGATAGGGGGATTGTTCGTGGACTTGGTGTCAGCGTCAGCGGTTTCACGGGTGAGCAACAAGTTATGCTTGATGACCTTGCCGGAAATCGTGAAAAACAAGAAAGGCTTGAAGATACCATTGAAAACCTGCGAAATCGATTTGGGCATGATGCGATAAACAGAGGAATAATCTATACCGACCAAAACATGCTCGATATTGACATTAAGGGAACTGCCGGTTCACTTTCAAGTGAGGTCGCAACCGCAAATCCACTGAACTTGGCAAAGTATTAAGCGTATGGAATTAGCAATTTATTATATGTGGCAAGGACAACCTAAATATTTGTGTTAAAACAGGCATGTAATTTATGAAAATAAAAGTAAAATGTAAATTTATTGTTTAATTTTTGTTAAATTGCACAAAATAAGCATAAGAGGTTTATTTTGCGCAAAGATATTTCAGTTATTGCAAAAATGATGAGTGATAAAAAAGTTGTCCCACTTCAAATTGTTTGGGAAGATGGCAGAATTTTTGATATTGACAAAATTATTGATGTGCGCCCTGCTGCAAGCACAAAAGGTGGTGGAATGGGGCTGAGATACCATGTTCGAATTGGTCAAAATGAAAGATATCTTTTTCTTGACGGCTATGCTTGGTTTATTGAGGTTTGAAATATTTTTATTTAATGTTGATGAAATGTGTTTAAAACCTTTTATGAAATAAATTTGTGATTTTCAATATAATTATCAATATCTAAATTTACAAACATATTTTTATGAATATTTTTTAATTTTTGTTGCTTTTTTTATCAGGTATTATAAAAAACTTGTATAGCATATTGGTTTGTGCTATAATAAGTAAAATTATTAATGCGAGGATACAAAAGATTGGAATACAAATTGACAAAAGATTGTGAGATTTTTCATAAATCATTAAGTGAAGCAAGTAAATCAAACGCTCATGGTTGCTTTGTTGACGTTAATTTACCAGAGCATTATAAAGATACAAATAATTTCATTTTACTTGATGGGGTTTCTGGCTTTGCAATTGATGACGGCAATTTGATAGCGGTGCATAAGAACCCAATCAAAGCAAAGGAATATGGAATTGACCATGTTATGCAACTATTGATGTTGACTGCAATAAATAATGGTGCAGAGAGACTTGACTGCTATGGAACATTTCTTACAGAAACATATATGCAATATGGCTTTTTACCTGTTGGTAAAATGGATTTTGATGTCACAATCAATCCATCTTGGCCTGTAGAAAAATTTGGAACTCCAGATGTTTTTGCTTTGGCAAGAGTTCCACTTACAATTAAGCAGATAACTCAAATGCAACAAGATAATTCATTTGTTTGCTTTGCGGAGATTATTGATGATATACCTAAATTTGATGATTATTTCAAAATGCTGGAGTGCAGGGATAAAATGCTCCAAAAATTTAAACAGCAAAAATTAAGATATGGAAAATGTGTTGAGGAGATATTTGGTGATGAAAAAACAAACAGATGAGGAAATTGTTGATAAATTTTTATCACAAAGTGACATTGTTAAGAAAAATATCAAAAATGAAATGTTGAAGTTAAGTAAAAATAAATCAAAATCGAAATTTAATAAGGCCGTCTTTGATGACTATATAAAATTTTTTTCAGAGGATTTTTTATGAATAAGATATTTTTGCATATTCCACATAGTGGGGAAAGGCTTCCCAAAAATTTTTTCAATGGCTTAATTATCGCAAAAAAAGATGTGACTAACTTTAAAAGTGCAATCACAGATGCAAAAACGGATAAGTTATTTGGAAAAAATCATTATAAAAGAATCAAAGCAAAATATTCCCGAATTTTCTGTGATGTTGAGAAATACGCCGATGACGAAAAAGAAGAGATGAGCAAATTTGGTATGGGTGTGATTTATACCACAACTAATAAAAATGTAAAATTTGCGCAGTTTAGTGAAAAATATAAGCAAAATATACTAAAAAAATATTACTATCCATATCATGAAAGGTTGGATAAAGAAGTGAATAAGTTACTTTTGAAAAATAATGTCGTTTTGATTGATTGTCATTCTTTTTCAAAAGATATAATCATGTTTGATGAAAGGAAGGAAAATTTGCCAGATATTTGTGTTGGATACAACGCTGGTGCAAATCAAAAACTTATTGACTTTGTCTGTGAATTTTTAGAGGGAAATGGCTATAAAGTGTCGAAGAATTATCCATACAGTGGCTCGATGGTGCCAAACAATTTATCAGATAATATAAATGGTCATAAATTTGAATCAATAATGATTGAAGTAAATAAAATAACGTATTTGTTTGATAAAAATAAATTTAAAAAATTGCAAAATGTTATAAATCAATTGCTTAAAAAGTTGGAAGATTTTGATATAAAAAAATAGAAGCTTGCGAGCTCCTATTTTTTTATTCTAATCCTTTTTGGCAAGTTTAGTGTATTTGATAAGGCGATTCTTTGCATAACTTTCGGCGCAGCTAAACAGTCGCTCTGCCTGCTCAGGATTGGTTTTTGCAAGGTTGAAATATCTGCTTTGAGTTTTGATAAACTCTTGATATGAAGCATTTGCAAACGGTGGATCAAGGATAAGTCCGGTCTTGGTGCTGTAACGATATAAATTCCAATAGCCCGAAAGCACTGCATTTTTCTCTTCCGCTTGGGACTGGCTCATGTCTGCACCGTGGTTAATGCAAGGGCAATAGGCAATGACAAGCGCTGGGCCATCGAACTCTTCAGCCTCTTTAAGTGCGGTTATTGTCTGTTGCATAGATGCGCCCATTGAGATGCTTGCCACATATATGTTTGGATAGTTCATTGCGATTGCGCCAAGATCTTTTTTGTGAGTTTTCTTTCCGCTTGTTGCAAATTTAGCAGTAGAGCCCATTGGGGTTGCCTTGCTTGCTTGTCCACCGGTGTTTGAATAAAGTTCGGTGTCAAGGACTAAAACTCTTACTTTTTCGTTTGAGTGAAGCACATGATCGAGCCCACCAAAGCCGATGTCATAAGCCCAGCCGTCGCCACCAATAATCCAAACTGTGCTATCAGAGAAACTTGCACCAAGTGAGTATAAATTTTTAATGATAGCGTTTGGATTTATTTTGATTTCTTTTTTCAAAACCTCTCGAATTTGGTCAGCCAAGCGATCATCTTTTTTATCAGCGCTAAGCCAAGTGTTTAAAAGATTTTTAAGAGGACTGCTGACTTCATTGTTTTCAAGTGCATTTTGAACGTAGTTTTCGAGCATCTTGCGGTTATTGTCGTTTGCCTTTTTGATGCCAAGGCCAAACTCGGCGTTATCCTCAAACAAACTGTTTGCCCATGCAGGCCCATGACCACTTGAGTCTTTGGTGTAAGGGCAGGTTGGGGAAGATCCGCCATAAATGGAAGAGCAACCTGTGGCATTTGCAATGATAAGGTTTTTGCCATAAAGTTGAGTCAACAGTTTTATATATGGAGTTTCGCCACAGCCAGCGCAGGCTCCAGAAAATTCAAAGAGTGGTTTTTCAAACTGACTGCCTTTGATTGTCTCTTTCTTAAAGATTGTTGGCACATAAGGGATATCTTTTAAAATGTTATATTTTTTGTTTTCGTCCTCAAAGATTTCCTCTGCCTTTTTCATAACAAGTGCTTTATTTTTTGCAGGGCAGACATGTGCACAATTTTCACAACCTGTGCAGTCGGCAGGTGATATTTGAATTTTAAAGTCATATCCAGGAACACCAAGCGCAGGGATTGCTCCGGTTTTTGCACTCTCTTGGCTGCCACTTTTAACAAGGTGTGGTCTTATGCAGGAATGTGGGCAAACAAATGCGCACTGGTTGCACTGAATGCAGTTTTCACTTACCCAGCAAGGAAGGGAAGTGGCTACGTTTCTCTTTTCAAGTTTACTTGTGCCGGTTGGAACCTCTCCGGTTGGATCCATTGCAGAAACCGGAAGGTCATTTCCTTTAAGCGTTTCAATTTGGTGAATATAATTTAAATAATAAGGATCACTTGAAAGAGGTTTTATGTTTTGTGCCTTCTCATCTTTCCAAGACGAAGGATAGTTGATTTGGCGAAGGTTTGCAAGGGACTCATCAATTGCCGTCATATTCATTTGAAGCACTTTTTCGCCTTTTTTTGCATAGGTTTTCATGGCAGAGGCCTTGATATATTCGATTGCTTTGTCCACCGGAAAAATATTTGCAAGGGCAAAGAATGCCGTTTGCATAATAAGGTTTATTCTTCTGTTTAAGCCAACTTTTTCGGCAAGACTCTCTGCATCAATAACAAAGAATTTAAGTTTATTTTCGGCGATCTCTTTTTTGATGTTTGCAGGAAGATTTTGCTCGATCTCGCGGTCTGTCCAAGGCGCGTTCAAAAGGAAAGTACCATTCTTTTCAATGCCGGCAAGCAAATCAAACTTGGTCAAGAATGATTTGTTGTGGCAAGCGATAAAGTCGCAATTTTCCACAAGATATGGTGCGACTATTGGATTTTTTGAAAGACGCATATGTGATGTCGTCAAACTTCCACTTTTTTTGCTGTCATAAACAAAATATGCCTGCGCAAAAAGGTTTGCCTCTTCGCCGATAATTTTTACTGTGTTTTTGTTTGCGGAAACTGTTCCGTCACTGCCAAGACCGAAGAACTTGCAGGTTATTGCGCTATTGTCTTCAAGGTTAATGTGTTTTGTGACAGGAAGGGAAGTAAGCGATACATCATCATTGATGCCAACAGTAAAGTGATTTTTTGGATTTTTCTTTGCCATGTTTGCAAAAACTGCAAAGGCGTGAGATGGGTTGAACTCTTTACTTGAAAGGCCATAGCGTCCACCAAGCACAGGAATATTTATTCCGCTTTCGGCAAGCGCGCTGATGACATCGAGAGCAAGTGGCTCAAAGACGCTTCCACTTTCTTTGGTGCGATCAAGCACTGAGATAACTTCTGCAGAAGAAGGAATACATTTGACAAATGCTTTTGTGTCAAAAGGACGATATAAACGAACTTTGATCACGCCTACTTTTTCGCCGGCCTTGTTTAGTGCCTCGCAAGTTTTGATCAGTGTGTCACAGCCAGAACCCATTGCGACAGTAACATATTTTGCGTCTGGCGAGCCGAAGTATTCAAATGTGCTGTATTTTCTGCCGGTCTGCTTATAAAAATCTTTAAAGGTTTGATTTAATATTGATGGAATTGCGCTGTAAAATGTGTTTGCAGCTTCTCTTGTTTGGAAGAACACATCTTCATTTTGTGCAGTTCCACGCTGCGCAGGATTTGCTGGAGTTAAAGCCCTTGCTTTGAAAGAGGCGACAGCATCAAAAGGGGTGAGGGCTTTATAGTCCTCATCAGAGAGTTTTTCAATAGTATTTATCTCGTGGCTTGTTCTGAAACCATCAAAGAAATGCAGGAAAGGAACACTGCTTTTAAGACTTGCTATGTGGCTGATGAGTGCCAAATCCTGTGCCTCTTGAACATTGCTTGAAGCAAGCATAGCAAATCCTGTTTGACGGCAAGCCATAACGTCACTGTGGTCACCAAAAATGGAAAGGGCATGGGTTGCAACAGTTCTTGCAGCGACATGAATGACGCAAGGGAGAAGCTCGCCTGCGATCTTATACATGTTTGGGATCATCAAAAGCAAACCTTGAGAAGAGGTGAATGTGGTTGCCAAACTGCCCTCAGTCAGTGCGCCATGCAAAGCCTCTGCGGCACCAGCTTCTGATTGCATTTCAGTCAAATTGACCTCTGTTCCAAAAACATTTTTCTTGCCCGCACTTGCCCAAGCATCAACATTCTCTGCCATTGGAGATGATGGAGTGATTGGATATATAAATGCCATTTCGCTCAAGGCATAGGCACTTGATGCGGCGGCGGTGTTTCCATCAGTGGTGATATATTTTTTCATAACTGCTCCTTTATATGTGATTGGATTATTATTTTTGTTTGTTGATTGTTTTTTTAATTTTTTACGACTTAACAGATATACTTGATACAATTTCAAATTATCTTACATTTCATATTATAATCTCTAAATTTAATTCAAGTCAAATTATTATATGAAATTTTAAATATCTCTTTTACTATCATTATAATTGTGATATAATCATTCATGAAAATACAAATCAGGGTGAAAAAATGTCAAGATATAAGCTTACAATTGAATATGACGGAACAAATTTTGCTGGTTATCAAGTGCAACCATTAAAAAGGACAGTGCAAAGTGAACTTGAAGACGCGCTGACCAAGATATATGGTGAAAAAGTGCCAACTTTTGCCAGCGGAAGAACAGATGCTGGGGTGCATGCGCTTGGGGCGGTTGTGCATTTTGATGCGCCTAAGCAAATAAAAAACAATGTTCAAGACGCACTCAATAGTTTTTTGCCGGCAGACTTGAAGGTTGTGAAAGCCGAGCAGGTTGGTGATGACTTTGATGCAAGATTTTCAACCAAGAAAAAGACATATGGATATAAATTTTATTTGAGTCGATATGAAAGACCACTTTTTGAAAACAAGGCGCTTCGTGTCAATGATAATATTGATATAGGTAAGATAAAAGAAGCGTGCAAATATCTTATTGGCAAGCATGATTTCACCTCTTTTGTTGCAAGAAAGAGTGGGAAAACTGACTTTGTGCGTGAGATTTATGATGCAGAGATTATTAAGACGGGGGATAGTGAGTATATGTTCAAAATCTCTGGTAATGGATTTTTATATAATATGGTGCGAATTATCATGGGCACGCTTTTATTTGTTGGAAGTGGTAAGTTTGCCCCAGAAGATGTGAAAAAAATTATTGATGCAAAAGACAGGCGTCTTGCAGGAAAAACTGTGCCACCACATGGACTTTATCTTTTAAGTGTGGAATATTGCTGATTTGCATTTATTATATGAAGGTAGCAATAACTCGTTTGTTGAAATTGAGTCAGATACAAATAAGACAAAATTAAGATACGAATTTGATAAAAACTTGATGAATATAGTGATTTTTATGTGTGAAAGCATATTTAAAACATATAAAAAATCCGCTTAACACACGGCAAAGTTGAAAAAAATTAAAAATTGCGCAAAAAAATGAAAAATTCTATTGACTTATGCTTTAAATTATTATAGAATACTAAAGCATAATGCTTTTGGTCGGCCTGTCTTACATCTCAACAGGACTATCAAAATTATACAAATTTAATTATTCAAGGAAAAAATTATGAAAACTTACATTCACAATCCAGCAAATAAATCAACAAAGTGGTATATTGTTGACGCAACTGATATGCCTCTTGGTCGTCTTGCAAGTCAAGTGGCTTCTATTCTTCGCGGAAAAAATAAGCCAGAGTTCACTCCAAGTGTTGACGCAGGGGATCATGTTATCGTTATAAACTCTGATAAAGTGGTTTTAACTGGTAAAAAGGCAGAACAAAAATTCTATAGATACCACACTCTCTATGTTGGCGGTCTTAAAGAGGTTCAATATAGTGATATGCTTAAAAATAAATCTGACCAAACAGTTACACTCGCTGTTAAAGGAATGCTTCCAAAAAACCGTATTGGCAGACAAATGATCAAAAAATTAAGAGTTTATAAGGATGCAAACCATGGGCATGAAGCTCAGAAACCAGAACTTATAACACTTGCAGGTAAAAGGTAGGATTAAATATGGCAAAGAAAGCAGTTAGTAAAGCAAAAGAACAAATATGGGGAACCGGAAGAAGAAAAAAAGCAATCGCACGTGTTCGTATTATGCCTGGTGAGGGTAATATTGTTGTAAACAAGCAATCAGTTGAAGAATACTTCAAACTTGACACTCTTATCACAATCGTTAAACAACCACTTGTGCTTGTTGGTGCTGAAAAGAAATATGACGTTATGGTCAACGTTTATGGCGGTGGTCTCACTGGTCAAGCCGGTGCCGTTCGTCATGGTATCGCAAGAGCTTTGGTTCTTTCAAACGAAGCATATAAAGCAGATATCAAAGCTGCAGGCTTCTTAACTCGTGATCCAAGAATGAAAGAGCGTAAGAAATATGGGTTGAAGAAGGCTCGTAAGGCTCCACAATTCAGTAAACGTTAATTACGGGGCAAAATTCTGCGCAGAAGTGTGTTATTTCAAAAATTTCAGGCGGTCATGTATGAAAATACAATCCGACCTGAAATTTTTTTATGCCTTCTTCTGCGCTATAATTTTATCCCCGTAATCAACGTTTACTATTTTTAATCCTGTTTATTTCTTATATACGCAAACTGCGCCATGAAATAACGTTATGTGAATAAAAAACGTTTGGAATAATATTTCAAAAAAATTGTGAGGCGGTCATGTATGGAAATACAATCCGACCTGAAATTTTTTTATGCCTTCTTCTGCGCTATAATTTTATCCCTGTAATCAACGTTTACTATTTTTAATCCTGTTTATTTCTTATATACGCAAACTACACACGGAAATAACATTATGAGAATAAGGAATATATAATACTTTGTTACTAAACAATTTTCACGCTGTTGAATAATAAATAATCATAAAAAATAAAAAAGTTTATTTTTTTTAAAAAATGTTTAAAATCGTTTGCATATGGAAAAATAAATGTGATATATTGTTCTTAACAAAAGAGCCTCCTTAGAAGGTGGCCCAAATAAAATAAGGAGGAAAAATTATGAATACATTTATCAATTTGCTTGGTGATGCGGAAACAGATATCATTAATAAAACAACTAGTACTATTACTACAGTGTTCTGGTATGTTCTTGGTGCTTTGGCTGCAATTCTTGTATTCCTTGGTGTGTTCTATGGAATCAAACTTGGTATCAGATTTGTAAAAGCAGAAGATGCAGAAGCAAGAGACAAAGCAAAACAACAACTTATCAATGCAATTATCGGTATCTCTGTTGCTGCTGTTATCATTGCAGTTATGATGGTTCTTAATGGTTTAAATTTGTTTGATAAAATCACAGAAGGCCACAGCTTTAGCGAATAGTTAAAGATTGATTAAAATCAAGACAAAATGATTCATAAAAAGTCATTCTACGGAAGTAGAGTGATTTTTTTATGTTGTGTTTTAAATTTTTGATGTATCGAGGAAATTGATTTTGCGAAGCTCTAAAGCAAATTACTAGTGTATCTGGCTGGGGTGAGAACTTATATTGGTCAGATATGCTCGTTTTTTGATTAAATGATATAAAATCAAAAAACTCGATATGACACGCATATTTGTTATACTGAGCGGCGTGCGAAGCATGGAGTCGAATGTATCTATCAATGTTTTAAAATAGGATAGACCCGTTCGATGTGTAGATTGGGGTCCCCGAAAAATTACGCAGTGATTTTATGGGGAGAGGAAGAACCATGCGATAGACAAAGCGAAGTTTTTGTGTTTAACAAAACAAGCTTAAGCATAGGCATGTGTTCTGACGAACTCAGGGTGACACAATGGCAGGTCTTTTTTTGCATAAAATATTGTTGATAAATAATATATATTTATATAAATACGAGAAAAAGTTTGTAATTTTAAGGAAAATGAGGTAAAATAGATGTATAAAAGAGAAATGTTGGCTCTTTTACAAAAGTTTAATGCCCAAATTGAACCACTGAGCATGTTTACAACTTTTGGCATTGGAGGAAATGCAATTGTTGTTTTGCCACATGCTCTTGATGAACTTGAAGGGTGTTTGTCAGTTCTTGAAACAAACAAGATAAGATTTAAGGTGATTGGTAATGGAAGCAATTTGCTTGCGCCAAGCAGACGCACAAATTTGGTTATTGTCTGCACCAAAAATTTGACGCAAGAGCCTTTGCAGGTGAAAGAAATTGATGGGAATCAATGCTTGGTCAAAGTTTCAAGCGGAATAAACCTCAATCAGTTCATCATGTGGTGTGCGGAACGTGGCCTTGAGGGATTGGAAAACCTTTATGGAATTCCTGCAACGGTTGGCGGTGCGGTGGTTATGAATGCGGGGGCTTTTGAAGTTTCCATATTTGATCATCTTAAAGCCTTGACAGTTTATGAGATAGGCGAAGTCAAAACTTTGAAGGCTTGCGAGATTGAAGTGGGTGAACATACCAGCGAACTTCTACATTCTGGCAAAATTGTGCTTGAAGCTGAGTTTGTGATGAGTTATGGCAGCAAAGAAAATATCCTTGCGCGAATAAAAGAGATTTCAAGGAAAAGGCTTGAAAAACAGCCACAGGGTAAAAGTGCAGGAAGCGTTTTCAAAAACCCAAAGGTCGAGCCGGCAGGAAAACTTATTGACAGAGCTGGGCTTAAAGGACTAAGGCTCGGGAAAGCATATGTCAGCAAAAAGCATGCAAACTTTATTTTAAGCGATGGTGCAACTGACAGGCAAGTCAAAAAGTTGATCGCAAAAATACAAAAAATAGTCAAGCGAAAATTTGGAATTTATCTTGAAAGAGAAATTGAATATATAGGAGAAGATGATGAAAATCACAGGAGATTATCACACTCACACAAAATACAGCAAAAATAATCATGGGAAAAATACCATTGCAGAAATGGTGGCTGAGGCAAAGAAAAAAGGGCTTGAGGCCTATGGCATTTCTGATCATGGACCAAGACATTTTTTGTATGGAATAAAAAGAAAAAATTTGCAAAAAGCAAGAAAAGAAATTGACGCACTTAAAAGCGAATTTGATGGCAGACTTTATTTTTCAGTTGAGGCAAACCTTATTGGAAAAGATGGCAAAATTGACCTTACTGATGAAGAAATCAAAGGCTTAGATCATCTTCTTGTGGGCTATCACAGAGGAACAATCAACAACATTGTCAATCCTTTCAGAAAGTTGTTTAACCCTGAAAAACAAAAGCAAATCAATACTCAGGCCTATCTGAATCTTTTGGACAGATACCCTGTTACTGTGATCACGCATCTTAACACTTATATCAAGGTCGACCTTGAGAAAGTGCTTAAAAAGGCGGAGGAGAAGGGCACCTTGATTGAGATAAACAGCAAGCATGTCAACTTTGAGGACAGTGAGGCTCCTGTCTTGATTGCAAGTGGGTGCAAGTTCATCATTTCTTCTGATGCGCACAGAAAAGAAAACATAGCAAATGTTACAAAAGTGCTGGATTTTGTAAAAAGAAATAAAATTCCACTTGACAGAATCGTGAATATAGATAAACTTTATAAGTAGAGGATCTACTTAAAAAGTTGAAAATTTAAGTTTTTAAGTTAGTAGTGCAAAAAATTGATAAGTAAAACAAAAGTCGACTTTAAGCATAGGATTTTAAAGGAGCACAAATGAGCTTTTCGGCAGACGTAAAACAAGAACTTTGCAACCTTAAGCGTGACAGAGGCACCGACAGTGCCTTGCTTTGTGGTGCAATTCTTTCTGCTGGGAGCCTTGTGATTGCGCCAGGAAAGGGGGTTTCTTTCACTCTTTCCAGCGAAAATGGAGCTTTTGTTGATTTTATCAAGAAGATTATTTCAGAAAATTATACTAGTGCAACATTCACTGAAGAAGATACGAATGTTGGTTTTAAGCAAAAGACAAGGAAAGAGCTTTCTGTTGAGAGTTCGGTCGGCAGACAGATTCTTACTGACCTTGGAATTTTGGAGTTTAACAAAGACGGACAGTTCACCATAAATCGTCTTGGCGACAGCGCTCTTACCATTGAAGAAAATTCAAAAATTGCCTATCTTAAAGGTATGTTTCTTGGGGCGGGAAGCATAAGTGTTCCTGCGCCTGTCAACATTGATGATTTTTCAAAGAGTGTGAAAAACAGTGGCTATCACATGGAGTGGGTGGTTCAAAGCGGACTTCAAGCGCAAAAAATATCTGAGCTTTTGGCTCAGCTTAATATCATTTGCAGAAGTGTGGAGCGTGGAGAAACCGAGGTTGTCTATATAAAAGAAGCGGACAGCATTTCAACAGTGCTGGGGCTTTTTGGTGCGGTGAAAAGTTTGCTTGAGCTTGAAAATCAGCGCGCGGGCAGACAGATGAGAAACCTTGTCAACCGCCAAGCCAATTGTATCTCTGCGAACATTGACAAAAGCATAAATGCTGCGCTTGTGCAACTTGAGGCTATTGAGACCATCAAAAACACTGTGGGGCTGGAGGCTCTTCCTGACACCCTTTTGGACGTTGCACTTGCAAGGCTTGCAAATCCTGAGGGCTCACTCAATGAAATTTGTGAGGTTTTGCCAACAAAAATCAGCAAAGGTGCGGTAAGTCAGCGCTTTAAGAAGATTATTGAAATTGCTAAGGAGGTCGGATAATGGGTAAAGAGTTTGTACATTTGCATCTTCATACAGAATTTAGCTTGCTTGACGGTGCGACAAAAATCAATGATGTCGTTGCAGAGACCGTAAAACGTGGTTGGAAAGCTGTTGCAATCACCGACCATGGAAACATGTATGGCGCGATGAAAATGTATGCTGAATGCATTGATAAAGGCATAAAGCCAATTATCGGTTGCGAGTTTTACATTTGTCATGACCGTCTGAACAAGCAGGGCAAGGGGGATATGGCACACATAATCCTTATTGCCAAAACTGACCAAGGCTATAAAAATCTTTTGAAGCTTTCAGGTATAGCTGCAAAAGAAGGATACTACTATAAGCCAAGAATTGACTATGATGTGCTTGAAAAACACAGCGAGGGACTTATCTGTCTTTCTGCGTGTCTTGCCGGACATATTCCTCAATATTTGGTAAAAGGCATGTATGATGAGGCAAAGAATTTTGCTATTAAACTTAAAAATATGTTTGCACCTGGGGATTTTTATTTGGAAGTGCAAAACCATGGCATACCAGACCAGAAAATTGTAAACGCTGGTCTTAAAAAAATCAGTGAAGAGACAGGAATTAAGCTTGTTGCGACAAATGACGTGCACTATCTGAACAAAGAAGATGCCGAGATTCAGGATATTTTGATGTGTATTCAAATGCAAAAGACTGTTGACGATCCAAACAGGCTGAAATTTGACACTCAAGAGTTTTACTATAAGACCTATGAAGAGATGCTTGAGATGCTCCCTGACTTTGAGGAGGCTCTTGAAAATACCAAAGAAATTGCGGATAAGTGCGACATCATCATTCGCTGTAAAGGTCATGGAGATTTGCATGGCCCGGATAACAAGGGTGTAGATAAAAAGTATGTGCTTCCAAACACAGAAAACTATATTCCATTTTTCCAGGCGCCTGATGGGCTGACGAACTATGAATTTTTGCGCAAGATGACCTATGAGGGACTTAAAGAAAAGTATGGTGAGATAACTGACGCGATAAAAGAGCGCGCCGAGACTGAGCTTAACCTTATCAACGACCTTGGATTCGTGGAATATTTCTTGGTTGTGTGGGACTATGTGCACTATGCAAGAACACATAATATTCCTGTTGGCCCTGGGCGTGGTTCGGGTGCAGGATCCATTGTTGCATATGCAATTTCAATAACACTTGTTGATCCACTTAAATATGATCTTCTTTTTGAAAGATTTATTCACCGTGAGCGTGTTTCCATGCCCGACTTTGACGTAGACTTCGACTTTGAGCATCGTGGCGACATGATTGAATATGTTAAACAAAAATATGGCGTAGAGAACGTTGCATATATTGGAACATTTGGAACTATGGCTGCCAAAAACGCCATTCGAGATGTTGCAAGAGTTCTTCGTGTGCCATACTCGACTGCGGATAAAATAAGTAAACTTATTCCTGCAAAACTGCCTGATGGTATCAAAAAGCCACCAGTGTTGAAATACTATTTCGGAAAAACAGGAAAGCCAGAAAATGAAAAGTATATCATTCCTGAACTTATGGAGATCTATAACAGTGATGAAACCATAAAAAAGGTTGTGGACTGTGCCATCAAGCTTGAGGGTATGCCAAGGAACATATCAACTCATGCCTGCGGAATTTTGATTGCGCCAAATGCAGTCGATACCTATGTTCCTCTTATGCGAAATGGTGATGATATTTCAACTCAGTATTCCATGACAGAGCTTGAAAGTCTTGGGCTTTTAAAAATGGACTTTTTGGGACTTCAGACGCTGACGGATATTCGTAAAGCGCTGGGCTATGTCAAGGAAAACTATGGCGTTGACATTGACTTTTATTCAAAAGATATGGACTATAACCACCCAGACGTTTATAAGCGTCTTGGGGAAGGAAAGACTGATGCTGTGTTCCAGCTTGAAAGTGGCGGATTTAAAAAGTTCATGAAAGAGCTTAAACCGGACTGCTTGGAAGATATCATCGCGGGAGTGTCACTTTATCGTCCCGGCCCTATGGCATATATTCCAAAGTATGTGCAAAACAAGCATAATCCATCACTTGTGACCTATGCCGATCCTTGCCTTGAGCAGATCTTGAACGTAACATATGGAGTTATCGTCTATCAAGAGCAAGTCATGAAGGTTTGTCAAGTCATGGGTGGATATAACCTTGGTCAAGCGGATAACGTGCGCCGTATCATGGGTAAGAAAAAAGTTGATAAAATGGCCTATGAGAAGGAAAAATTCATCAATGGTTGGGAAGATCCTGAAGGCAAAAAATCCATTCCTGGTGCGATAAAACTTGGAATCAGCAAAGAGGTTGCAGAGGACGTCTTTGGTCAGATGGCTGCATTTGCGTCTTACGCGTTTAACAAGTCGCACGCGGCTGCATATGCTTACCTGACTTTCCAGACGGCATACCTTATGACTTTTTATAAAGAGGAATTCTTAACTGCGGTTATCAACGACAGAATAACCAAGTCTGATGAGGTTGCGAACTATCTGACATATGCCAAAAGTGAAGGAATTGAAATTTTGCCTGCAGATGTCAATAAATCTCAGACCTATTTCAGTGTCAAAGATAAAAAGATAAGGTTTGGACTTTCAGCGATAAAGGGTATCGGAACAAATGTTTGTGATGCTATTGTAAAAGAAAGAGAAGAACATGGGGAATTTAAAGATCTTGGAGATTTTCTTTCAAGAACTGTTGATGCAAACATAAATAAAAGAGTACTGGAAGGTATGATTTATTCAGGTGCATTTGATTGCTTTGGT
>JAFSVX010000018.1 GCA_017444785.1 Clostridia bacterium | reverse complement strand
TGAAAAAAATGACTTTTTTTGTTTGGAAAAATACAAAATTATATTATAATATACTCAGATAAAGAAGAGAGGGCAAGCATATGAACTTAAACTTTTTGAACAAATATGAAGATAAAGTCGCTTTCAAAAAAGCCGTAAATGAACTCAACAGTGAAGCTTCAGCAAAGAAAGGGACTGTCACAAGAGTTTATCATAATGAGAATTTAAACATCAAAAAGGAAATTCCAAATGTTGACATAACGACCAAAGATGCCCCTGATGTTAAGTATTTTAAGGATTGGAAATCTGATGAGGTTTTGGAGCCTGGCAATCATGAGACCATCATTGACTATGATAAATTTGAGGAAGAGGAAAGAAAAAAACAAGATTCAAAAATTGTTGTTGTTCCTCAGCATTCTGATGAGAAGTTTGGTTCAAATGAATCTGATGCAAAAAAATCCTTTATTGATATGTTGGATGAAAGAAATAATTTAAGACCTTCTGGCAGCGATTTTTCAGATTTTGAAAGCTATATTAGATCAAGACGCTCTGCTAATACCACTGCTGTTGATGGCTTTGATAATAATACCAATAAAAACAATAATTTTGACACAAATTCTTATGACCGTAATGAAGTAAAAAATGGCTTAAGTAATAATCAAAAAACTGAAAGTTTGCAAACTCAAAAAGACAGACAGGAAATTAAAGATACACTCAATCAAATTTTGCGCACTTTAACATCTTCAAATGAAGAAAAAACTGTTGCAAAAAAGAACGAAGAGAGTGTGGAAATTAAACCTATTGTGGCTGTTAAAAAGACAGCACCTAAGACCAGCACCCAAAGAAGAACAAGGGGTAAAGGTAAACGCAAATATGACAAAGATGTTGTCAAATTTGTTGACTGGAGAGATTGATTTTAAGGAATACTAATGAAATACTTTTTGCAAAAATTTAAAGAATCAACTATTTCATTGCTGCCAATTTTTTTGGTGGTGTTGATTCTTAATATCATTTTTGCATGTTTTTCTGCTGAAATTATTATAAAATTTGCAGTTGGAATGATAATCCTTGATGTTGGTGAAACCTTGTTTTTGATTGGCGTTGACAGCTCAATTATGAAAATGGGGGGATATGTCGGGGCAAGGTCAAGTAAGTTTTCAAAAATAATTGTTGTATTGTTTTTTGGATTTTTGTTTGGACTTTTTGCAACAATTGCAGAGCCTGATGTCAGTGTGCTTGCTGGTCAGATCAATTCTGCAGGCATTGATATTGCTAAGTTTTTGCTTATATTTGTCATCGGTGCGGGCATTGGTATTTTTGTTGCAATTGCGCTGTTTAGAATTATTAAGGACATAAATTATAAGCTGCTTATGGCAATATTATTTGTTGTTGTATTTGTAGTGGCGGTTTTTGTGCCTAACAATTTTATTGCCATTGCTTTTGATGCTGGTGGTGCGACAACAGGTATTGTTACAAGTCCATTTTTGCTTGCATTTACAAGCAGTATTGCAAGAAATAAAAATGATCAAAAAGATAGCGATAATTTTGGCGTGATTGGTGTTGCATCGCTTGGGCCTGTGCTTGCAATTTTATTTTTATCTCTTGTAACTGCAAGTGGGCAAAGTGGGGTGGTTGTTGCTGACTCTGCGAAGCTTAATGTTTTGCTTGAATCACTTATCAATACTTCACTTGCAATCATTCCTCTGCTGCTTATATTCACTCTTTTTGAACTTGCATTTATAAAGCTTCAAAGAAATGACAAGCTGGCAATTTTGATTGGAAGTTCTGTGACTTATATTGGCCTGTTTCTGTTTCTGCTTGGTATAAATTTTGGCATCACAAACATGGGAACAAGCCTTGGCAAATTTTTGGCAGGCCAAAGCAGTTATTTTGCGATTATACTTGTTGCCGTTCTTGGATTTTTAATAACATTCACCGAGCCTGCAGTCAAAGTTCTTGGCAAACAGGTTGAAGATATAACTATGGGCAACGTCAAAAAGTATGTTGTCATCATTGCAATTGCGATTGCTATGACATTTGCAGTAACTCTTGCTTTGCTTAAAATTTTGTGTGGCCTGCAAATGATTTGGATTGTTGCGATTGGATATGGAGTTGCACTTGTTTTAATGCCGTTTTCATCAAATACGTTCACATCACTTGCATTTGACAGTGGTGGCGTTGCTTCTGGCCCAATGAGTGCAGCATTTATTCTTCCTCTGATGCTTGGCTTTGCGTCGTGCATGGGCAGTGCTGCAGATGGCTTCGGCCTTATTGCTTGTATTGCTCTTATGCCAATCCTGGTGCTTGAAATTCTTGGTGCATCTTATCAATTTAAGCTCAACAAACGCGATAAATTTAGATACAGAAGAGCACTTGAATTGTCTTTTGGTATTGATGTCTATTCAAATATTGACAAACTTGAAGATGAGTATAATAAGCGCCAGCTCGAAAAAGAAACACAAATGACAAAGAGAGAGCAAAAAGCTAATGACAAAATGATTGCTAAGCTTCAATCTGAAGCGGGACCAAGAAAGGAGGATGATGGCGATGATGTTCAAGGTTAAAGTTGATAAGAAAAAGACAAAAAGACCCCTTAAAGTCAGCGAAATTGAGGACCTTTCAATGTGTGTGTTCATTGTTAAGCGAAGTATGGAAGACAAACTGAAAGCGTCAATTATGGAAAATGACGGAAAAATCCTTTCAATAACTTATGGAACAGGTATCTCAAGAAGCTCTATTTTTAACTCTCTTAGGGTTGGAAGCGATGACGTTGTTGTATTTTTTGTTACAATTCGCGTGGAAGATGTGCGAAAATTTATGAGAACAATTTCCAAAGAGTTTGAACTTGCAGTTCCAGGAAATGGAAAAGGATTTGTGCTTGATGTTGATGGTTATTTGGGTGCAAAGGCACTTTTTGTGGAGTAAGGAGGGAAATATGGATATATTTGATGACGAAATTTTTGATAGTGATGACTTTAAACTTGTTGTGGCAATAGTTGAGCGTGGATTTGGTGACGACGCCATCAATGCCGCTAAATCTGCCGGCGCTAAGGGTGGCGTTGTGCTTAGTGGTAAAGGAAGCGGAACAAGCCAGCGCAAGTTTTTTGGAATGTCTGTTGCACCTGAAAACGACATTGTTTTAATACTTGTCAATGCGGATATTGTTGTGCCAATCATGAAGGCTATTTATGCTTCAAGCAACTATAAAGCAGGTCAGCGTGGATTTGTCTTTGCACTTCCCGTGAGCTATGTGACAGGTATGACACATATTAAAGAATTGGACGAAAATTGATAAAAGATAATTTTTACAAAAAGTGATAAAAATCATTTGACAAGGGAAGAATAAAAATATAGAATAAAAGTATCAAAAAATAAAGAGGGCTGTTTGGATATTGCTGGAGTGCGTAAAGAAAACACACAAATAAGGCGGTATAAACATATCAAACAGTCGAAGGAGAAGTGGTATGGAAAATATGCCAAAGCAACGTAAAATGACCGGGGGGGGGTATTTAAAAGGTACCTTTTAAGTCTTGCAATAGTCGTTATTGCACTGGTTTTAGCGCTCCCAATAATAATCATAAATAACAACAAAACAGCCACGCCAACAGTGGTTGAACAGACCGAGGACACCAAGGATAAATCTATCCCTGGTGTGTATTATGCATCCGAGCAGGAAGTTGAAGAGAGTGGCGTTGCCCAAGCGCCAATGAGTGAAAAAGGCGGAGCTCTTTATATCGGATCAGGCACAACCTATACAATGAGTGGTGGAACTTTAAAGTCTCACTCTGCCACATTTGGTGGAGCAGTCTATGTTGCTGCAGGTGGAACGTTCAATATGAATGGTGGCGCAATACTTATGAATGAAGGTGCGCTTGGCGGAGCAATCTATGTTGAAGCGGGTGGAACAGTAAACCTTAATGGTGGATTTATCACCGGAAATATTGCAGAGAACGGAGCAGCAATATATTCAGCGGGTGGAACAATAGTTCAACCACAAGATTCAACAATTTTTATGGAACATAACTATTCTCAGGCTTACGAAAATTATGTTTATTATTATATAGATGGTAAACTTATGGCAGTTCAAGCAATTGAAGACAATGCCGAGACTGTAACATTTGATCATGAAGATGCACCACTTGATTATAACAATTGTCCTGGTTATTTTGCAGATGCAGCATGCACGCAGTATGTTGAAGATGGGGATACACTTGTTGCAGCAAGCAATGTGCAATCAGTCACAGCAAACAATTTTGAAACAGTAAGACTTTACACAAAAACAGCAACGCTTGATAAAATTACATTTACATTAAACGACGACACATATTCTGTAAGTAAACAAGGAACACCAACGGGTGAACTTGTTATTCCAAGACAGCATGAAAATAAAGATGTGACAAGCATTGGATCTTCTGCATTCTCTAGTTGTTGGTATCTTACAAGTGTTACAATTCCAGACAGTGTGACAAGCATTGGAGATTTGGCATTCTTTACTTGCAGTAGACTTACTGGAACTTTAACAATCCCGAGCAGTGTAACAAGTATTGGAGAGGGCGCATTCTATTATTGCAGTGGACTTACTGGAACTTTAACAATTCCAAACAGTGTAACAAGTATTGGAAATAGATCATTCTATGGTTGCAGTGGACTTACTGGAACTTTAACAATCCCAAACAGTGTAACAAGCACTGGACAGGCTGCATTTAGGGATTGTAGTGGATTTACCGGGACTTTGATAATACCAAGTGGTGTGACAAGTATTTTACCAGATACCTTTTATGGATGTAGTGGGTTTACAAGTGTTACAATTCCAAACAGTGTGACAAGCATTGGAACTGCTGCATTCAGTGGTTGCAGTGGACTTACTGGGGCTTTGATAATTCCAAACAGTGTGACAACTGTTGGACAATATGCTTTCCAAAATTGCACAGGGTTTACTGAATTGATAATTCCAAACAGTGTGACAACTATCAGAGATTATGCGTTCTATGGTTGCAGTGGATTTACTGGGACTTTAGTTATTCCAAACAGATTGACAATGGTGGAAAATTATGTTTTCTTAGGGTGTATTGGATTTACTGGCTTGACAATCCCAAGCAGTGTAACAAGTATTGGAAATTTTGCTTTTCAACATTGCAGTGGATTTACTGGATCTTTAATAATCCCAAACAGTGTTACAAGCATTGGCCAAAATGCTTTTGAAGGATGCAGTGAACTTGAGAGTGTTTATTTACCAAATAGTGTATCAGTGATTCGTTCTGGATCTTTTATGAATTGTTCCGTAAAAATATACACAGGTATAGAAAATGCGGAATCTATACCAAGTGGATGGGAATCTGGTTGGAATTTAAGTTATTTGAGTACTGGGCCAGTGTCCCATTATTATCCTGTCAACTATGATTATTTAAATTTTGGTGGAAATTTTATAAAAATTGCACACAAGATTGCTGTTGGCAGTGTATCAAATTCAAATATGATGCATTACATAGAGTATGGAGAATATCCACAGACATATGTTGGCAATGCCCTTAACAGTGAGCTTGAGAATTGGTATAATAGTATTTCACCTGCAGCTTGTAAGAGTTATGTGATAAGGGGTAACGAGTATTATGCATATCAATATAATAACAGTTTATATTTGAGATTTGTGAACCAGAATGCAGGAATATATGGTGAATCATATCAAGATGGAACTGTTATGAACGTTGTTGATGCTATAGTATGGTTTAAGATTGAACCAATAAAGTGGATAATAACAAATTATTCAGATCTTGTTAATGGAAATGCAGATAAGATGGATTTGTTAAGTTATTCAGTATTGATATGTACTAATATATATTTTAATGAAGATGATTATGATTATGCAGACAGTGTTTTAAGTGGATGGCTTAATCAAAATTTCTTGAACGAAACTTTTACAGCAAGTGAACGAGCAAACATGGTAAACACTTCTGTTGATGAAAATGATCTTACAATAACAAGGAAAGTATATTTAAGAAGCGTGCAAGAGTTGAGTGATGGTGCAGGTATATTCAGTCAAAATGGAGACAGGCTTGCATCTCCAACTGACTTATGTATCAGTACTTCATATGCAGTGCCAATCAATGTATCTGAATCAACTGCATTAAGAACAGGAGTATGTAACTATTGGACCAGGACAATCAGTAATGACACAGATGCATATTTTGTGGATTATACAGGACCTATGGTAACAAGTGCAAGATATTTTGATAGAGGAATAAGACCAGCAATATCAATTAATTGTGAATCTTGGGCTGAAAGTCAAGTTAATCTTACTGTTACCTCATCAGCGATTGTTGATAACAGATATAAAAATAATACATTACTAGAACATTTAACAATTGGAAACAATGTTTCAAGTATAGGACAATCATCATTTGAAGGTTGTACAAATCTTGAAACAGTCACCTTCGAAGAGGGGGTGACTGCTGTTTTATCAGCCAATTTATTCAAAGATTGCACATCACTTACCACAGTGACCTGTGCAAGTGGACAAAATGAGTTTTGGGACAGCACATTTACAAACTGCCCAAGTTTAGAATCTGTGGTGATAAGGAACAAAGCAATCATAACAGATTTTCCAGTTGATCGCAGTTCAATATCAAGCAATGTTTATTTGATGGCAGGATATGATGAAACATTGCTTGACAATATATATCTTAACATCACAGAATACAATTTGCGTGCATCAATGACGACATTGAAAGCACTTGCAAACATAGCAGAATATCTTGGCTATGGGGATATGGATGTTGATGTGAAGATATATAAGTATAGTGCAAGCAACCCAGGATCAGCAAATACAGGAGTGAATGGTTGGTGGCATTATGATGCGAATAATAAACCTGTGAAATGGTAATTCTTATACATTTAAATTTACTTAAAATTTATTATGTTGGGTTATAAATATTTTACATCCTTGAATTATTTAATATAATTTCAAGGATTTTTTTGTTTCCGGGCTGAATGTTGGCTTTGTTTAATGATTGTATCAATGTTTCTTTATTATCAAAAGTTTTATCAATATATTGAAGTATTGAATTATCAATAAGTTGCGATTCTTCAACAAAATTAACATAGCCTTGAGAGTTGAAATACTTTGCGTTGTCAACTTGGTCGCCTCGACTGTTGCCTTTTGGAAGGGGAATAAGTAGCATTGGCTTTTTTAATACGGCGAGCTCAAAAATAGTATTACTTCCAGCGCGTGAGACGACTAAGTCGGCGGCGGAAAGTATCGTTCCCATGTTAAGTGTGAAATCTATTTGTCTGTAATTTTTAATGTTTTTAAGATTTTCATCAATATTTCCTTTGCCGCAAAGGTGAATAACATAGTACTTTTTTGTTATATTTTGTATATCCTCACGAATTTTTTTGTTTATAAATTGGCTTCCAAGACTGCCACCGGTTATAAGCAAAACAGGTTTTTGAGAGTTAATATCAAGTTTTTGTTTTGCGGTATTTTTATCAATTTGCAGATTTTTCCGCATTGGTGAGCCCGTCCAGACGCCTTTGCCTTTAATTTCCTTGGCTGTCCTTTCAAAAGTTGTGCAGATGACTTTTGCTTTGTTTTTTGCAAGACGATTTGCAAGCCCCATTTTTAAGTCGCTTTCATGGGCTATTACTGGGATTTTAAGTTTCTTTGCAGATATGACAACAGGCAAAGAAACATACCCACCTTTCGAAAATATGACATTTGGCTTTTCCTGTTTGAGTATCTTTTTACTTTGATGAATTCCCTTTAAAAGCTTGAATGGGATAAGAAGATTTCTTAATATTTTTTTGCGGACAAACTTAGTTGTTGTTATTCCATAATATTTGATATCATTTTGTTTTTTGATGATATCTTTTTCCATGCCGTTTTCACTGCCGATATAGACAATCTCTTTAAAATGCTTCTTAAAATCATCCATCATGGCAAGGTGAGGCATAATGTGCCCGGCAGTTCCTCCACCGGTAAGAACAATTTTCATGGTCTACTCCTTATCTTATTATATGAATTATGGATATTTTTGCTTTATTTTAAACAAAAGTATCAAATTGTTTGCCTTTTAAATCTGGTTTTTGGTATACTAGACAAGTAAAATACTAAAAGGAAGATACTTATGACTAAGACTTATAATGCAAAAGATATCCAAGTTCTTGAAGGACTTGATGCGGTGCGCCTTCGTCCTGGTATGTATATTGGAACAACTGGGCCAAAAGGGCTTCATCATCTTATTTGGGAGATTGTGGATAACGCTATTGATGAGGCTGCAAACAAGTTCTGTAACCGAATTATTGTAACGCTCAACAAAGACGGCAGTGTGACTGTTGAGGACAACGGCCGTGGAATTCCTGTCGATATTCACCCGGTTTTGAAAAAAAGCGCAGTTGAGGTTGTCTATACCGAGCTTCATGCCGGCGGTAAGTTCAATAATGAGAATTATGCCTATTCTGGTGGGCTTCATGGTGTTGGTGCGTCAGTTGTCAATGCGCTCTCAAAATGGTGCAATGTTGTTGTTCAACGTGATGGTAAAAAATATGAAATCAAATTTGCGCTTCAAAAAGTAGGCAGTAAGCTTAAAGGTGGGCAAGTTGTTCAGCCACTTAAAGAAATTGGTAAATCAACAACAACCGGAACAACTGTCACATTTTTGCCAGATGACAGCATTTTTGAAACAATTGAGTTCAGTGCGGATACTGTTTCAAAACGCCTAAAAGAGCTTGCATTTTTGAATAAAGGTGTGGAAATTGTCTTTGTTGATGCAAGACAAGGGGAAGAGGCATCTATTGTTAAATCATATAAATATGATGGTGGACTTAAAGACTTTGTTAAATACATCAATGAAGGTAAGACAGCCATTTATGAGGAGCCAATCTTCTTTGAAGGTGAGCAAGATAACATTAAAATTGAAATAGCAATTCAGCACACTGACAGCTATACAGAAAGTGTGTTCAGTTTTGTTAACAACATTCCTACAACTGAGGGTGGAACGCATGAGGTTGGATTTAAGAGTGGGCTGACCAGAGTTTTAAATGACCTTGCAAGAAAAAATGGAAATTTGAAAGAAAAAGATCAAAACCTTATGGGTGAAGATTTCCGTGAAGGATTGACTGCTGTTCTTTCAATAAAGATGAAAAATATTCAATTTGAAGGACAGACAAAGACAAAACTTGGTAACCCTGAGGCAAAACCAGCTGTTGAAGCTGTTACAGTTGCGGAACTTAACAAATTCTTTGGGCTTCGCGGAACAGGTAAGACTTTCTCAAGCATCATTGACAAGGCGCTTGGCGCTGCAAAAGTTCGTGAGGCAAGCAGAAAAGCAAAAGAATACGCAAGACAAAAAAACAGCGTTGAAAACTATACTTTGGTTGGAAAACTTGCAGCTTGCAGTGGGAAAAACTATGTTAATAATGAGCTCTTTATTGTTGAGGGCGACAGTGCGGGTGGCTCTGCAAAACAAGGCAGAGACAGACACTTCCAAGCAATACTTCCTCTTCGTGGTAAGCCACTTAATGCCGAGAAAAAGAGGATTGACCAAGTCCTTGCGAATGAGGAAATTAAAACTATCATTTCTGCTCTTGGAACTGGTATTGGTGATGACTTTAACCTTGATAACTTGCGCTATCACAAAGTCATCATACTTGCTGATGCTGACCAAGACGGTGCGCATATCAGGGCAATTCTTGCAACATTTTTCTATCGATATATGAAAGAACTTATCAACCAAGGACACCTTTATATTGGTATGCCTCCGCTTTATCTTCTTAAAAAGCGTGGCAAACAAGAATATGTTTATAGTGATGCAGAACTTCCTGCTGCTATTGAGAGAATTGGTGGAAAACCTTATGAAATTCAACGTTATAAAGGTC
>JAFSVX010000017.1 GCA_017444785.1 Clostridia bacterium | reverse complement strand
TGACGGACATAGCTATTTACTTTATGAGTTTATGCCGGGGCTTTTTGGCTATACCTTGCCATCAAGTGACAATGTCCCAACCGTTAAAAATTTGACGCTTGAAAACGTGGAAATTTCAGGCAGCTATGCTGCGGCGGTTGTAAGTCGCGCATATGTTGCCCTGAATCTTGAAAATGTCAAGGTTATGGGCGGAACGGTGACATCAAGTGGAACTGCCGGTGGTCTTGTTGGACGAATTGAAGGCTATACCAATTTGACATATTCTGATCCGGTTGTCAACATCAAAGACTGCTATACAGTGCTTAACATTTCTGCAAATATTGCAGGGGGAGCAGTGGGCTATGCAACGAATGGAACTTATGGTAAAGAAACTACGCTGAATATCATAAACTATCTTGGAAAAAACAACATCAATGTCATTGGTCTTGAAAAGGAAACAGATGCGGGAACAGATGTAAGTTACCCAACTTACTATAAAGCAATTGGCGGACATGTTGTTGGTGTTACTGCTATAAAAAATCTCAACATCATCAACACAATAGTTTTGGGCGACATTGTTTCTTATACTAAAGGGGCATACATGGGGGCATATATTGGCGCGATTGGTTCGATTGATCCTTTTGTTGCAAACAGTGTCAATATAAGTGTTGATGCATGTAAACATGTTGGCGCGATGTATTATGTGTTTAACAAAGACCTTGTTGTTGGCGGAACAATTGTTGGCGGAACGCATGCATCTTATGTTGGTATGGTGAACCTCAGTGTGAATGATAAGACATTTACAAATCAGACTACTGCGGCAATTTACTATAACAATTCAACAAGCATAAGCGTCAGCTCTCAGTCTTCAGTCAGCGAAGATGAAAAAGGAACAGGTGATTTTGACTTTAACAATGAAGAATATTTTGCTGATGAAAACTATTTCAATTTAAACTATGCTTGGTCAGAAGAAAACATCAAGCGATTTGGCTTTGTTGTTACATTTATGCTGGAAGACGGCACAATACTCAAACAACAAATAGTCAAAGATGGGGCAAGTGTTGAGGCTCCTGCAACCAATCCAACAAAAGAATCAACAGCAGCTTATGACTTTGTGTTCGCGGGCTATGATAAAGACTTTTCTGCGATATATAAAGATACCACAATCTATGCAGTATTTGAGCCAATTGTAAGAGAGTATGAAGTGAGTTATGAGGACGAAAACGGAAATCTTCTCGCGGTAATGAAGCTGGATTTTGGTGCATCAGTTGATCAAGATATAAAGATAGAAAAAGAAAAAAGCAATCTTTTCGTCAAATACACCTTTGTAAGATTTGGCGAAAAAGGACAGACTGTTGCGGGGGATATGACAGTTAAACCGGTCTATAAGACAGAAATTACAACCTTTGGTGTGATTGTCATAGTTGCACTGATATCTTCAGTTATCATATCACTTTATGTGCTTTCAAAGAAAAGACAATATGTAAGATAAAACATAATAAAAAAATGCAATAAAAAAAGAACTGCTGATGCAGTCCTTTTTGTTTCTTTAAAATATTAGTTTAAAGAATCTTTGAAGTTTTTACCGAACTTGAATGCAGGAGCTTTGCAAGCTGCAACTTTAACTTTAGCACCTGTCATAGGGTTAAGGCAAGTTCTTGCAGGTTTGTTTTTTGCTTCGTATGTTCCAAAGCCAACAAGTGCAATCTTGTCATTTTTATCAAGAGCTTCTTTTACTGTTGCAACATAAGCATCATAAAATTCAGTTGCTGCTTTTAATGTTGTGCCAGATTTCTCTGCAACGGCTCTTAAAAATTCAGTTTTGTTCATACCCTAAGGTCCTCCTTTTTAGCAACAAAGTTTCTCTTTGTTTGCTTTAATTATCTTAATTTTACCATAATTTTAAACCATTTATCAAACGATTTTCATAAAAAATCAAGAAAAAACCCTATTTTTTCAAGAAAAATAGGGCATTTTACGTGATTTTGAGCATTTTTTATAATTTGATATGTTTTTTTAGTAAAAATTTTGAGGAATGACAAATTTAATAATTTATTGCTCATTATTGTTAATTTTTTATAAATTCAAACTTGTATATTTATTTTTTATTGTTAAAACTCATCAGTAAAACAGTGATGTCTGCTGGGTTGACTCCGCTGATTCGGCCGGCCTCGGCAATTGTGAGAGGTTTGATTTGGTTGAGTTTTTCTGCTGCCTCTTTTCTCAGCCCCTTGATCAATGTGTAATCCATATCGGCATCAAGGCGTTTTTCTTCAAGTTTTTTCTCTCGCTCTATCAGTTGTCTTTCCATTGCTATATAGCCCTGATACTTAATTTCAGTCAGCGCCGAGATAAGTTCTTGCTTTTTAAAGCCTTTTAAAAGTCCAAGACTTTTTACTGCCGAGTATGGCTCAACTTTGCTTCTTTTAACCAAATTTTCAATAGTCAGTCCGTTTGGAGCGGGTGTTTCGCCAACTGAAATAAGATATTTATCAAGTACCTCAGATGGCTTAATCATCATTTTACATTTCTGTTTGATTTTTTCGATATTTGCCATCTTCTTAACAAAAGCACTATATCTTTCATCACTGACAAGTCCAACATCACGACCAATCTGTGTCAGGCGTGCATCGGCGTTATCTTGGCGAAGAAGTAATCTGTATTCTGCACGGCTGGTCATCATTCTGTATGGCTCGATTGTGCCTTTCATGGTAAGATCATCAACCAAAACTCCAAGATACGAGCTGTCACGGGTTAAAATTAACTGCTTTTGCCCAGAAAGGTAAAGGTGTGCATTGATTCCGGCTAAAAGTCCCTGTGCAGCGGCTTCTTCATATCCGCTTGTTCCGTTTATCTGGCCGGCGGTGAAAAGACCTTTGACGAACTTGCTTTCAAGAGTAGGAAATATTCCAAGAGGATCAATACAGTCATACTCGATTGCATAGCCATAGCGGACTATTTCAGCATTTTCAAGTCCGTTTACGCTTGCCACCATTTGATCTTGAATATCTTTTGGCATTGATGTGCTCATTCCCTGAAGATAGATTTCATCACTTCGTGCACTTTCAGGCTCAAGGAAAATTTGATGAGTGTCTTTATCTGAAAATCTCACGATCTTTGTTTCAATCGATGGGCAATATCTTGGCCCTGTTCCAACAATAACACCACTATACATTGGCGCGCGCGCAAGGTTGTCCAGGATTATTTGTTTGGTTTTTAAAGTTGTGTATCCAAGATAACAAACGTGTGTGTTTCTGTTGGCTTTTTTAGTTAAAAAGCTGAATGTTTGAATATTGTTGTCACCTTTTTGAACTTCGAACTGTTTATAGTCTATTGAGTGTTTTTCCAGTCTTGGTGGGGTTCCGGTTTTGAAACGCCTTATTGTATAGCCAATCTTTTCCAGAGACTCAGTTAAGCCCTTCGCATTTTTAAAACCTGAAGGGCCACTGTCTTTGATTTCTTCGCCGATGATTGTTCTGCTGTTAAGATAAACACCAGTCGTCACAACAACTGCATTTGTCTTGATATTTAAGCCATTTCTTGTTTTAACGGCGCAAACTTTGTTGTCTTGCTTTTCAATATCAGTGGCTTCATCTTCAATGAAGGTGAGGTTCTCTTGATTTAAAAGTGTTTCAAGCATGTTGTCATGATATGCGTGCTTGTCAACTTGGGCACGAAGGGAGTGCACTGCTGGGCCTTTTCCCATGTTAAGCATCCTCAGTTGCAGAGTTGTCTTGTCTGCATTGATGCCCATTTGCCCACCAAGAGCGTCAACCTCGCAGACTAGATGACCTTTTGCAGTTCCGCCTATGCTCGGATTGCATGCCAAAAAAGCCACTCCGTTTTTATCAAGGGTGATGATGGCGGTTTTGTGTCCGGTTCTTGCAAGCGCAAGTGCACTTTCGCATCCAGCATGGCCGGCACCAATGACAACCGCATCAAAGCAGAGTGGGGAATTGTTATTCAGTTGTTTTTTTATATTTTTGTCCATATATTTATTCTTTTTCAAATGCTTTTATGTGGTCAAGCACATTTTCAAAATCTGTTTCAAATCCACATAAATAATCTCTTCCTTTTGGCCTTCTTACTAATTTTAAGCCAAATTTTTTCATAAGGTTTTGGCTTGGCGTATTTTCATTATCAATTTTTGTGAAAACACATGTTGGTTTACATTTAAAATATTTTTCATAATTTAAACACAATTCGGTCATAATTTCAGTTCCAATGCCTTTATGTTGCATGACTGGATTGATAGCAAGATATATAAGGTTGACCTCTGGCTTGTGGTTTAAGTTGAATACGTTATAAACTAAAAATCCGGCAACCTCATTTTTTGAGGTTTTTGCGATTAAAATATTTCTGAACTCGTTGTCGCCTATTGGGAAACTTTCATGGTTTATTTCAATAAGCTCACGAAGGTCATAGTAAATATTATCCTCCAAGACATAGTGTTTTATTGCCTTAAAGCCGGCGGTATCCCTATACTTTGTTTGCCATTCATGAATTAAAAACTTGTCTTCTTTTTGATATAGTGAAAAAGTGAGTTTCATGTGTGTTCCTTCTATTTTCCTAAGCAGAATTTGCTGAATATTGCATCAATAATTTCTTCGCTTGTTGTGTTCCCGGTGATTTCACCAAGAGCGCTGTATGCCATGTTAAGATCAATGGTGATAAGGTCAAGAGTGAAATTATCAATGTTGTCAATTGCGTCATGGATCGAACTGCATGCGCGAGTTAACGCGTCAATATGCCTTTGGTTTGCAATTGTAAGTCCGCCCTCCATTTGCTTATCCTCACATGCCATGTCATAAAGCTTTTGTGTGAGGCTTTCAATGCCTGTTCCATTTATCGCGGAAACGTAAAGAATGTCGCCGTTATTTTTGTAATTTTTCAGTTTGTCAGCCTTATTGATAAGCTTGATATGTTTATGTGTTTCAAGCAGATTTTTGACCTTTTTATCCTCATCAGACTCTTCCTTAGTGTCTTTTACGAATAATATGATATCTGCGCTTTTAATGATGTTTTTGGCTTTATCCACGCCAATTTTTTCAATCTGGTCATCTGTTTCGTGAATACCAGCAGTGTCGTAAAGATTGAAGCGAAGTCCGTTTATTGAAAAACTGCCCTCAATTATATCTCTTGTGGTGCCAGCAATAGGTGTAACGATTGCTTTTTCATCACCAAGCAGACGATTTAAAAGACTGCTTTTGCCAACATTTGGTTTGCCAACGATTGCAACATTGACACCGTTTTTTATCATCTGACCAGCGGAAGAGGTTTTAAGTACATCTTCAATTTTTTGATGTAATTTTTTTAGCCTTTCTTTTGCGTTGTTTTTTGTTATGTATTCAATTGTTTCTTCTGGATAATCGAAAGACACTTCAAGCTCGGAAAGGATATCAACAAGCTCGTTTTGGGCATCAAACGCACATTTGCTTAAATTTCCCGAAAGCAGATTGTATCCCGCGCGGATCTCTGCATCACTTTGTGCATTGATCATATCCATCATGCCTTCAGCGTCAGAAAGTGCCATTTTGCCATTGATGAAAGCTTGTTTTGTGAACTCGCCAGGGGTGGCAAGCCTTGCTCCGTTTTTGATCAATGTGGCAAGAATCCCTTTTGTGATTTGCACGCCTCCATGACATTGAAATTCTACAACATCCTCACCGGTATAGCTGTTTGGAGCTTTGAACACGACACACATTGCTTGCTCGGAAAATTCACTTGCAGAAAAAGTGCCAAGCATCATCATACGCGCTTGAAACTCACTTGGAATTTTCCCAGATTTAGTTTTAAAAACCTTGTCTGCAATTTCAACTGCATTTGCCCCAGACATGCGGACAATAGAAATTGCCCCGCTTGACAGTGGGGTAGAAATTGCGACAATAGTGTTTGTGTTGTTTTTCATCATAAATGATATTATAATACAATAAAAATAAAATTACAATATATTTTTCATGCAAATTTTTAGTCTTGTTGTTGCAAACATAAAACTTTGAATAATTTAAAGTTAAATAATATTGATTTTTTATATTTATATGGATGTTGTGGAACAATAAAATAAAAGACTTTGCTTTGAGCAAAGTCTTTTATTTTTATACCCTGATAAGTCCCCAAAGTGTTGGTGAAATAGAGAAGAGTATGATTGCCACCCAGAAAAGTATAAACAGAATTCTTATAAGGTTGTTTTTGTCTGCAACTGCTTCAAAAGTTACAATCAATATAAGAGCCATTGGACCATAGAATAATCCATAATGAATGATGTTTGACCAAACTGAATCAGCAGGAACATAATTCCAAATACCGTTTGAAATGTTGACAATATAGATAAGAGTGATCAAAACAGCAAGGATCTTTCCAAGTTTGTCCCAAATGTGTTTATCAGAACTTTTATTTTCCATAATTTTTATCTCCTTAACTTGATTATACAACATATTTTAAAATTCGACAAGAAAAATTAGGAAAAAATAAATGAATAATGTGTAAAAGAAAAAACTCCAAATTTGGAGTTTTCCTTAATTTATAATGTTAAGATATTATCTTATTCGGCGTCTTCGCGAGATTTGTTGACCTCGTCATTGGTTTTGCGGTTTTTGATTTTGACAACTACATATCTGTTTGGCTCGTTACCTTTGCTTTCGGTTTCAACTTTTGCGTGGTCTGCAAGAGTAGAGTGAATGATACGTCTTTCGTTCGCGCTCATTGGTTCAAGACGGATGTCGTGATTTTCACGAACTGCACGTGCGGCGGTTCTTTGAGCAAGAATCTTTAAAGTGTCTTCACGGCGACTTTTATAGTTATTGCTGTCGATAACAACTCTTTTATATTCCTCGTGAGTTTTGCCTTTATTATAGATTGTGTTTACAAGAAATTGGAATTCGTCAAGATTTTCTCCGCGTTTTCCAATGATGATTGCGCTGTCCTCACCGGCAACGTTTACCAAAAAGTTTTCCTCTTGTTCTTCGACACTTACGTTAACATCAAGCCCCATTTTTTCAACAAGATTTTCAATCATTGTTTTAAGTGAAGATTCACTTTCGCTTTCACTTCCAATTGAAAGCTTTACGCGAGCCTTGTTGAAAAGGCCTGCTTGCTCCAAAATTGTGATTTTAACTTGGTCGCGAGTTACTCCAAGTTTGTAAAGTCCAAGTTCGATTGCTTGGTCAACTGTTTTTCCTTGTGTTTCAATACTTTTCATAAGTTTGCCCCCTGATTATTTTTTATTTAATTTTCTCATTGATCTTATTGCTTCTCTTTCAAGACCTGCAACAATTTCTTCTTCTTTCTTTTTGTATACGGCGTTTACAATCAAACTTGTAAGTGCTGAGATACCAATAGAGATGATTGCACTTGAGACGATATAAAGTCCAAATGCAGACGATGAAGTCATAACAAAGATTACCATGATGGCAGGGAGTAAGAATTTCATGATCTTCATTGCTCCGCCAGCTTGAGAGGTTGACTCGGTAAGTTTGTTGACTGCTTTATTTTTAGACTTGCTGAGTTTTTCTGTTATCCACTGAGAAAGGAAAGATGTTACTGCGGCAAGGATTGCGAGGATAAAGTATCCATTCCAACGTTGGTTCTTTGCGTGAACTGCGTTTGTGATGTTGTTATAAAGAGTTTGATTTGTGTTTTCAACATAGGTTTTATACTCACTTACCTTAGAGCTGTTTGCCATGCCTTTAAGGTTGTCGTAAGTTGGAAGAGGACTTTTATAGTCATCTGTTACCCAAATGTTGTCAATCCAAAGCCAGTTGTCTTTAACATTGTTCCAAACTTTATTTACTTCTTCTTCAGCTGCAGAAGTTGCGGCTGTTGTTGAATTTTCAAGAACTGTGAACACAGAAATATCATCATAGACTATTTCAGTTTTAAGTGTTGCTGCCATTTGATCAAGTTTTTCATCAGATGTCTGGTTTGCACTGAAGAAATAGAATAAATATCCATTTTTCTCGACCGGATCTTCGCTTGCCTCGTTTCCGTAAAGGATAACTTTTATGTTTGCATGATCATCAAGACTATATCCGTTTTCAGCAAGAGTTGTGTTGAAATTATTTTTTGCAGTTGTGGAAATAGTGTTTAAGTATGCAGTTTGCATTTGGTCGTATTGAGTGATTGCCTTATAGGCACTCATTGTTCGAAGCGATGCAAAAAGCGTGAAGAAAACTACCATTGTGACAACAAGGTTGATAAGTGTTACAATACAGCTTCCAAAGACGCTGAACCCTTCTTTTTTATAAAGTGTGTTTGTTTGCATTTGGAGTGTTTGTTTGTCATTTGCATACTTTTTATTAAGTCTTGCAATCTGTGGTGCAAGTTTTTGTTGCACAAGAGTTGTCTTTTTTGTTGTGAATTTGATAAGCAAATCAAGTGGGGAAAGACAAGCTTTCACAAGAAGCGTAAATAAAATAATAACCCAGCCATAGTTGACAACAGAGGACTCAATCCAATTAAGAATTGAAGGCCACATACCTGTTGGCGCACTGACTGAGGTTAAAAGTGTGCTTACATTAACCATTTATAATCTCCTTTTAAATTCTTTTTGACTGGGTCAAGGCCACCTTTTGAAAAAGGATTACATTTTAAAACCCTTTTGATCGCAAGGCCGGTTCCCTTGAAAAAGCCCCATTCTTTTATGCTCTCAAGAGCGTAAGTGCTGCAAGAGGGGATATATTTGCATACATGGGGAAGAAAAGGGGAGATGCATTTTTTATATACCCAAACAAAACCCATTCCAATATACTTTGGCACATTTATTATAAACATATATACTTTTTTCATAAAAGCTGCGCCTTTTTAAGTGCTGTTTCAAGGTCTTGTTTTACAACATTCATTTTTTTACCATTTATTGATTGCTTTGCAACAATAATAAGGTTAAAGTTTGAATCAAGGTCGTTAAGATATGGCGAAACTGCTGCACGCAATAAACGGCGGGCGCGATTTCTTATTACTGCCCCGCCTATCTTTTTGCTTGCTGAAATTCCTATCTTAATATTTTTATTTTTGCTTTTCGTATATACCAACAAAAGATATTTACCATGAACACTTTGCCCAACTTTGTAAACATAGTTAAATTGATACTTTTTACGAAGCCTAAATTCTTTTTTAAGCATTGCGAAGCGACCTTTTTTCCTTTTTGGTTTTTACTAGCCAGCTATTTTAGCTCTGCCTTTGTTTCTTCTTCTTTGAAGAACGTTTCTGCCACCTTTAGTAGCCATTCTTGCTCTGAAACCATGAACTTTATTGCGGTTAGCTTTTTTTGGTTGATAAGTTCTTTTCATAATATTGCTCCTATTTATAGTATCTATGACAAATCATAGTCTATTTATTATAAAAGATATTATAATGGTTTGTCAACACATATTGCTTAATTTTGTTACACATTACATTATTTTTTATTTTCCAGAATTTTTTGAAAATTTGGTATTGACTTATGCTTCTTTGCATGTTACAATCTTTGAACAAATAAAAATTTTGGGGGGACAAAATGGACGTAGCAATGACATATGAAGAAATGATGGAAACAAATAAAGAGGAGCCTTTGTTTCGTGCACACAGCTTCGAGGCAGAAAAAAAGCAGATTATCGACAGCCTTGAAAGAGCCTATAAGATGCTTGCAGAGAAGAGATCAGAACTGCAAAATATGAAACATGAGGCATACTGTATTGATGAAGACGAAGAAGCAGAGGAATGCCAAGAAAGAAAAGATTTGAAAGAAGATATCCACGATATTTCCAGATTCATCAAAAAACTTGAAAGGGAAGCTTCTGAAATTGATATGCTTATCTCTTGCCGTGATGAAAAAGAAGAACCAGCAGTATAGCTTTTAAAGTCAATAAAAAATTGGTAGACACAGCGTCTGCCAATTTTTATTTTGTTATTTTTACTTTTTTTTATTTTATCTATTTTTTGCTCAATTTTTTAATTTGTCTATTATTTTTTTGCTTAAATTTTTGTTCAAAATTTTTCAACTAATCTTTATAAACTCTTATTAAACAGCCGTTTATCAATTTCTTGCTTCTGTTGAGTGAGATATAAAACATGATTGCGAAAACTGTGCTGACAAACACAATTATAGAAATATCAATCACAAACACTGAAAGGCTTGCAAATACTGTGTTTGGAATAAAGATAAGTTTGAATGCACTGACTATCAGTTCTGCAATGGTTCCAAATGCAATGCTGTATGCAAGGATTGTTGAACTTGCATAGGTTGATGTTGTTTTCAAGTATCCATTGCTGTCCTTTTGCATGTTATAGAAGATTGAAAGGCTGATTATCACAAACACAATTGACATAAACGTGTAAGCAAATCCAATACCAATCAAGCTTTCATACCAGCCAAGATAGTAGTATGTGTTGGTGAACATAAAGAATCCAATATAAAGCAAGCATAAGAACCATTCAGGGAATACAAATTTGTTTTTGTTTGCAATGAAGAGGAAAAGAATATAGATAAGCAGGCAAACAGCAACAAGCACGAACGAAACGATATAGTTAAAATGTTCTCTTTTTAAACAGTCTGGTTCAAGCACGTTGAACAGTCCAAGCATCAAAAATGTGAAATGAACCAAGCTGAAACCAAGTGTGCACCAAAGAAGGATATTTGAAATTTTTATTTGTTTTTTCTTTCTTGCCATATTTTCACCTTATGAAACAATCCTTACAGGAAGAATTAAGAATAAATAGTCATCACCGCTGCTTGAGGTGATTGTGCATGGAGCGATTGCTGATGTGAAGTTAATTTTGATAAATTCGTCATCAATGTTGCGCATGCATTCGCTCATATATCTTGCGTTGAAAGCGATTGTGATGTCTTTTCCTTCCAAGCTGATAGTGATATTTTCAGTTACGTTACCGATATCTGAAGCACTTGTCAGTGTCAAAAGCTTGTCGCGGATTTCAAATTTAACAAGATTGTTTTTGTCCATTCTTGCAAGAAGGCTTGCACGCTCAATGGCCTCTTCAAGTTGACGTTTACTGATGACAACGGTTGAGGTTGTCTGCTGAGGGATAACCTGCTTATAGTTGATGAACTCTCCATCAAGAAGACGGGTGATAACACGGGTGTTGTCAATGTTGATCATAAGATAGTTCTTTTGGATCAAAACTTCAACATCTTCGTCTTCGCCAGCTTCCAAAAGCTTGCTGATTTCACCAAGTGTTCTTGCAGGGATAATGGCGCTGAACTCTGCAGTTGTGCTGACAAGTGGTTTTTTCGCCATTGCCAAGCGGTATCCGTCAAGAGCGACAGAGGTGATAGCCTCTTGCGAGATTTCAAACAAGCAACCTTTAAGAATTGGTCTTGCGTCATCAGTTGCGACACTGAAGATTGTTTTGTTGATAAGGTCTTTCAAATCTGCCTTTTTCATAACAATTTTCTCAGGGTTGACAAGGTCTTTAATCTCTGGAAATTCCTCTGCGTTCATGCATTGAATATACCCTTCACTGTCGGTATATTTAATTTTGATTGCGTTTCCATTTTCAAGTGTCAGCTCAATTTGCTCGGAAGAGAGTTTCTTAACAAATTCAGCAAAGAATTTGCCAGGAACGACAACCTCGCCAGCAATTTTTACGTCGGCAGGGATAGTCTTTTCAATGGAAATTTCAAGGTCAGTTGCAGAAAGAGTCAAGCTGTCCTCACTTGCGCGAAGTTTAATACCTTCAAGAATAGGATTTGTTGTTCTTGTTGCTGTGGCTTTTATAACTTTCAGCACTGCATCGCTTAAATCAAGCCCTTCACATATAAGTTTCATAAGTATTCTCCTTAAGTCATATAATAACATTCTAATTATAATAAACAATTCCAAATATTGCAAGTTTTTTAAGAAAATATAAAAAATATTGATATTATAATTTTGTGTCATACCGAGCAATAGCGAGCGTATCTTGCAAGGGTGAGTGCTTATATCAGTCAGATATACTCAAATTTTAAGAAAGTTAACACAATCTTAAAATTTTCGATATGACACATATGGTTGTTGTCGTGTATGTATTGAATAAGTAACGCAGACGAAATTGCTAGGTTTTACGGTGAAAATATAATTAAGATATGAACCCTGGGGCAGCAAAACTGAGAAAGGAACCCTGGGGCAGCAGATTTGGATGGATTTTATGAATTTAAAAAAAGAACAAGGTTCACCATAATACTGTAAGTATATGGTTGGTTCTTGTTCTGAATTTTAAACTTAAAATGCGCCAAATGTGCGGTGATATTGTGCGGCGGTTCGGTAGAGAGCCGCAAAAGGACTACTTTCCTTTTACCATTTGGCGGATGTCGTTGATTTCGGTGGCGAACTTTTTGTTTTTTGCCATGTCCTCGGCGACTTTATTTTTTGCATAAATTACTGTTGCGTGGTTTTTGCCAAAGATGTTGCCAACTGCCTCAAGTGGCATTGAAAGCATCTCGGAAATAAGATACATTGTAACTTGTCGGCACTGTGCGATCTCTTTGGTGCGTTTTCTGGCTAAAAGCTCATCTTTTTTTATGTTATAGAATTTGCAAACAGAGTCAATGATTCTGCCTGCGTCAATTTCGGCTTCTTCCTGAACCCATATGTCTTTGAGTGCCTCTCTTGCAATGTCAAGGGTCACAATGCTTGAGTTTGTGATGCCTGCATAAAACACCGCGCGCGAGAGCATGCCTTCAAGAGTTCTTATGTTGGTTGTGTCGGCTCCGGCGATATACTCAATCACATCACGAGAGACGTTATAGTGCTCAATCTGTGCTTTTTTGCTGAGGATTGCAATTTTTGTTTCAATGTCTGGAATTCCAATGTCTGCCAAAAGTCCCCACTCAAAGCGAGAGCGCAAGCGCTCTTCCAAAGGGTTGATGTCTTTTGGAGGCCTATCTGAAGAAATGACAATTTGTTTGCCGGCCTCGTTAAGATCGTTAAAAGTGTTGAAAAACTCCATTTGAGTTGAATTTCTTGTTGCAATAAACTCTATGTCATCAATGATTAAAACGTCAGCGGTGCGGTATTTTGCACGAAACTGCGCTGTGGCGTCCTTTCTGCTATCGCGAATGGAAGCGATAAGGTCGTTTGTGAACTTGTCGCAGGTAACATATACAACTTTAAGTGCAGGCTTGTGTTCGGTGATATAGTTTCCAATGGCGTGGAGCAGGTGAGTCTTTCCAAGACCGACTCCACCATAGATAAACAATGGATTATACTTTCCACCTGGGTTTTCTGCAACCGCTTTGGCGGCGGCGGCAACAAACTGGTTGCTTGGGCCAACAACAAAGCTATCAAAAGTGTATTTTGGGTTGAAACTGTAAGAGGTGATTTCGCTGTTTTCCTCTTCAACCTCTTCCTCTTCAGGCTCATCTCGGAGCTCATCTGCAGAGGTGCCAATCACAAACTCAACATCAGTTATGCTTGAATTTGCTTGATTTAAGCAAGATGCAATTTTTGTTTTATAGTTCTTCACAAGGTATTTTTTGCTGGAAAGGCTTGGAGTTGCAAGCACCATGGCGTTGCCCTTAATCTCCACAGGTTCAAGAGTTTTGATCCAAACATCAAAAGAGATTGCAGTGACTTTTTTGTCGTTTGCAATCAGCTCTTTGGCATTGTTCCAGATTTCGCCAATGTCGATTTTATTCTCTGATGTTATGAACTCTTGTCCTAAAAATTTTTCCATAAAGTCTGCCCTTTTGTAAATTACTTTTCAATTATATTATAAAATTTGGAAATACGCAAGTTTTTTTCGCCTAAAAACTTTTATAAAGTGGACAAAAGTTTTGAGGTTTGGTATAATAAAACTATGAAAATCAAGCGTGTGGAACTTTTAAATTACAGAAACTATGAGCTTGCCGGTGTGGATTTTGACAGCGGTATCACTTTGATTTCGGGCGCAAATGGGCAGGGTAAGACCAACTTGGTGGAAAGTGTGGTTGTTGCTGCGACAACAAAAAGTCCAAAGACAAGTTCCTCAAATGAGCTGATAAAAGACGGAAAAAATCTTGCGAGTGTGAAGATTTTGGTGGAGCGTGATTTTGGTGACATTGAAATTTCATATAATATTCCGTCAAAAGGGGATAAAGAGTTCTTTATCAATGGCAACAAGGTGGCAAAACTATCTGAGGTTTTTGGCAATCTTGTGACAGTCTATTTTTCGCCAGATGACCTGAAAATTGTGTCTGCAAGTCCGGCAGAGCGCAGGGATTTTATGGATACGGATATTTCACAGCTGTCGGGAAGTTATTATAACCTTTTGCAAAGATACAATAAGATTTTGATGCAACGCAATAAACTTTTGAAATTTGAAAGAAATCGTGAACTGTTAAACGCACAGATTGGTGTTTGGGATCAGCAACTTGCTCAGGTTGCATCGCTTATCATAAAGACAAGAAAATCCTTTATTGAAAAAATCAAAGAGCCAGCGAAAAGCGCACTGAAATTCATTTCATCACAAAAAGATGAACTTGAGATTGAATATGTTGGCGCGCGTGGCACGACTGCGGAAGAAATCAAGGAAGAACTGCTTAAATCACTTAAATACAACCTTGAAAGAGATTTGGAACTTGGCTATACCACGGTTGGCCCACATCGTGATGATGTTTATATTGGACTGAACGGCAAAGACGCAAGAAGTTTTGCAAGTCAGGGACAACAACGAAGCATTGTGTTAGCGCTTAAGTTTGCTGAACTTGAGATTTTTGATAAAGAACTGCACGAGCCTCCTGTTTTGGTGCTTGATGATGTTTTTTCCGAGCTCGACACAACCCGTCAACGCCGACTTTACGAAAAGATGAGCACCTATCAAACAATCATCACAGGCACGTCTTTCAAATTCAAGCCGCGGGGTGGCTATGACATAATAAAAATCAAAGACGGAAGAGTGATAAATAAGTATCATAAATAGCTATAAATTCAGTAACAAAGGAGAATGTGAAATATGGCAGATAATAGATGGCAATATTTGTTGTTTACAATTTGTATTTTGCCATTGTCAATAATATTTATATTTTTTGGATGCTTGGATGTTTATATGAAGGATTTCCTTTATATTGGAGTGGCTCTTGCTGTTATTTGTGTGATAACTTTTGTGGTTTATTTATATAAACTATTTGCTGCAAGATTATTAGAAAAGCAATTGCAAGAGGCAATTTTGTCTACTAATATTGACCAAGTTGATAAATTAGATCCATATGAATTTGAAGAGTGGGTTGCAAGATTGTTAAGAATTGCTGGATACAATGCTAAAGCGACAAAAAGATCTGGTGATTATGGTGTTGATGTACTTGCAGAAAAAGAAGATGAAAAGATAGCCATACAGGTTAAAAAGTTTACTAAGCCTGTGGGAATTAAGGCTGTGCAGGAAGTAATATCTGGTATGGATTACTATGGCTGTTATGAGGGATGGGTTATAACAACTGCTCCTTATTTTACAAAGGCGGCACAAAATTTAGCGGCGACAAGAAATATAAAATTATATAATAAAAGTGGATTGGCTTTATTTTTGTATGATTTACAGAAAAATAGTAATATAGATTTGAGTGTGTTAGAATCAAAAAATGATAATTAAATTATGAAAATACAATTAAACATTTTAATTGTATTTTTATTTTGTATTAAGCATTTCAACTAAAATATTCTCTCACGCGCATGCGCGCGATATATTTTATTAAATTATATAAATATATTTTTTGAAAATGCTTGATAAATTTTTGTCAAGTTGGTATAATTATGGATAGTAGCAATTAAAAAGGCTAAAATAAGTTAAAAAGAGGCACTTAAATGGACGATGTAGGTAAAGTTGAACAAGAATATGGCGAGGAACAAATCCAGGTCCTTGAGGGGCTTGAACCAGTTCGTAAGCGTCCGGGCATGTATATCGGAAGCACTGACGAGCGTGGCCTTCACCATCTTGTTGTGGAAATTGTGGATAACAGTATTGACGAAGCGCTTGCTGGTTATTGCACAGAAATTGATGTGGAAATAAATAAGGACGGATCATGCGCGGTCACTGATAACGGGCGTGGTATTCCAACCGGTATTCACCCAAAAGAGGGAAAGAGCGCGGTTGAATTGGTTTTGACCAAGCTTCATGCTGGAGGTAAATTTGGCGGCGGCGGATATAAGATCTCTGGTGGACTTCACGGAGTTGGTCTTTCCTGTGTAAACGCGCTTTCAGAGTGGCTTGAGGTTGAGGTTTTCCAAGATGGAAAGCACTTCAAACAAGTCTATAACCGAGGAATACCTCAAAGGGATCTTGCAGTTATTGGCGAAAGCAAAAAGACAGGAACAAAAGTAACCTTTATGCCAGACGCTGAAATCTTTGAAACAACTAACTTTGATTTTGACCTTATCAAGTCAAGACTGCGTGAACTTGCGTTCTTGAACAAGGGTATCAAAATTATTGCTCAGGATCACAGAACTGACAAAGAAGAAATCATGCACTACGAAGGTGGTATTGTTGAGTTTGTTGAACAGATGAACAACAACAAAGAAACAGTGTTCCCAAAACCAATTTATATTGACAGTGCAGTTGATGGTGGCGAGATTGAAGTTTGCTTGCAATATAACGACAGCTATAACGAGATTATACATGCTTATGCAAACAACATCAACACTGAAGAGGGTGGAACGCACCTTGAAGGCTTTAAAAAGGCGCTGACAAAAGTTATAAACGACTATGGCCACAAGCTTAACGTTTTGAAAGAGAGTGAAAAACTTTCGGGCGAGGACGTACGTGAAGGACTTACCGCTGTTCTTTCAGTTAAACTTGAGGATCCACAGTTTGAAGGTCAGACTAAGACAAAACTTGGCAACAGCTTCATGCAAAATGCTGTTTCAAAAGTTGTTGTGGAAAAACTTGGCGAATATATGGAAGAAAACCCACGCGAAGCAAAAGAACTTATCTTAAAGAGTGTGACTGCTCAGCGTGCAAGAGAGGCAGCCCGTCTTGCCCGTGAAAACACAAGAAGAAAAGGCGTGCTTGAAAGCAATGCCCTTCCTGGAAAACTTGCAGACTGCAGCGAAAAAGACCCTAAACTTTGTGAGATATACATTGTCGAGGGTGACTCGGCTGGTGGAACTGCAAAACAAGGTCGTGACAGACGTTTCCAAGCAATATTGCCACTTCGCGGTAAGATTTTGAACGTTGAAAAGGCAAGACTTAACAGAATTCTTGAAAATGCAGAAATCAAAGCAATGGCAACTGCTTTTGGTGCTGGAATTGGTGATGAATTTGATATAAGCAAACTTCGCTATGACAAAATTATTTGTATGACCGATGCCGATGTTGATGGTGCACACATAAGAATCTTGCTTTTGACATTTTTCTATCGCTTTATGAGACCACTTATCGAGCAAGGACATGTCTATTCAGCTATGCCACCACTTTACAGATTATCAAAAGGTAAGCAAGAAGTTTGGTGTTATAGCGATGAGGAACGAGACAATGCCCTTAAAGAAATGGGTAAGTGCGAAATTCAGCGTTATAAAGGTCTTGGTGAAATGGATAAAGAGCAACTTTGGGATACAACCATGAACCCAGCACACAGATCACTTGTGCAAATCACAATGAAAGATGCTGTTGAAGCAGAAAGCGTGTTCAGTCTGCTTATGGGTGAAGATCCAGTCTTGAGAAGACAATTTATTGAAGAAAACGCAGATCTTGTGACGGATTTGGACGTATAGGAGGCAAAATATGGCTAAGAAACATGATTACAGCAGTGAATATGAACAAATAGTTGACAACACAAGAATTATCCCTACTGAAGTGGAAACCGAGATGAAAAAGTCCTTTATGGCCTATGCCATGGCGGTAAACGTATCTCGTGCAATTCCAGATGTTCGCGACGGTCTTAAACCTGTTCACAGAAGAATACTTTACAGCATGGGTGAAAACAACCTTTTTGCTGACAAACCTTTCAGAAAATGCGCAACCACAGTCGGTGATGTGCTTGGACGTTATCACCCACATGGCGACAGTGCAGTTTATATGGCGCTTGTTCGTCTTGCGCAAGATTTCTCAATCCGTTGTCCACTTATTGATGGACATGGAAACTTTGGTTCCATTGACGGTGACCCTCCTGCAGCTTACCGTTATACTGAGGCAAGACTTTCAAAAATAGCAGCAGAGATGCTCCGTGATATTGACAAGGAAACTGTGGACTTTGTGCCTAACTTTGATGACACAAGAATGCAACCAACAGTGCTTCCTTCAAGATTCCCTAACCTTTTGGTAAACGGATCTGACGGTATTGCGGTTGGTATGGCAACAAACATTCCTCCACATAACCTTGGGGAAGTTATTGATGCGACTATTGCACAGCTTCGCAATCCTGACATCACTATTGAAGAACTTATCCAAATCCTTCCTGCGCCTGACTATCCAACCGGCGGTCTTATTCTTGGAACAAAGTCTATCGCGAATGCCTATACAACAGGTAAAGGTGGCATTGTTGTTCGTGCAAAGACCGAGATTGAAGAAGATGACAATGGCAGATCAAGAATTATTGTTTATGAGATCCCTTACCAAGTGAACAAAGCTGAACTTATTGTCTCAATTGCTGACCTTGTTAAAAACAAAAGAGTTGAAGGCATTGCAGACATTAAGGAAGAATCAGATAAGAAGGGTATGAGAATAGTTATCGAAATCAAGAAAGACTATCAACCACAAGTTATTTTGAACTATTTGTTCAAACATACCGCACTTCAATCATCATATGGTGTGACATTTCTTGCACTTAACAATGGTGTTCCAAAGATCATGAACCTTAAAGAAATTCTTGGCGCATACATTGACCACCAAAAAGATGTTATCACAAGAAGAACTCGCTTTGACTTGGCACGCGCTGAGGAGCGTGAGCATATCGTTCAAGGCCTTGTGATTGCACTTGCAAACATTGATGAAGTCATCAGAATTATCAAAGGCTCTGTTGACAGGCAAGACGCGTCAGCAAAACTTCAAGAAGCTTTCCTTCTTTCAGACAAACAAGCAAATGCTATTTTGGATATGAGACTTCAACGTCTTACAAGTCTTGAAGTTGAAAAACTTGAAGAGGAACAAGCAGAACTTCTTAAAACAATCGCAGACCTTAAGGGAATACTCGCAAGTGAAGAGCGAGTAAAAGACATCATCGCAGCAGAGCTTACCGAGATTAAAGAAAAATATGGCGAGCCAAGAAAGAGTGAAATTACTCTTGACTATCGCGATATCAACATTGAGGACCTTATCGAGAAAGAAGATGTTGTTATCTCTATGACACACTATGGATATATCAAACGTATCCCAGTGACAGAGTATAAATCTCAGCATCGTGGTGGTCAAGGTGTTATTGCACATAAGGCAAAAGAAGAGGATTTCGTTGAAAACTTGTTTATCTCAAGCACTCATGACGACATAATGTTCTTCAGTAACTTTGGTAAAGTTTATACTATCAAGGGCTATGAAATCCCTGAAGGACAAAAGCAAGCCAAAGGTCGTGCAATTGTCAACCTTTTGGAAGTTGCAGACGGTGAGAAAATCAACACGGTTATGCCTATGCCTCAGGAGACTGATGGATACATTGTTATCGCAACAAAGAGTGGCATGATCAAGAAAACTCACATAAAAGAATATCTCAACATTCGTAAGAGCGGTAAGATTGCAATTTCACTTGCAGAGGGTGATGAACTTGTTTCTGTTCAATACTCAAAGGGTGAAGATGAAATCTTGGTTGCCTCAAACGAAGGTAAATGTATCAAGTTCAGCGAGAAAGACGTTCGACCTCTCAGCCGTGATACAATGGGTGTTACTGCAATTGACCTTGCAGATGATGACTATTTGGTTGATATGATTGTCTTAAAGCCTGACACCACAATCTTGACGGTATCAGCCAACGGCTATGGAAAACGCGCTCCTCAAGATGAATATAGGCTTCAAAACAGGCGTGGTAAAGGTGCAAAAGCGGGCGTATTTAATAACAAAACCGGCAGACTTGTCAACCTTAAACAAGTGACAGACGATGATGACGTTATGCTTATCGCAGACAACGGCGTAATCATCAGAACACCTGCAAAAGATATCAATGTTATTGGTCGTGATACACTTGGCGTAAAAATAATGAAGGTGAAAGGTGATGCAAAAGTTATGTGCGTTGCAATTGCAGATCATATTGCCGAGGATACAACCGATCCAGATGACGGAACGCTTGAGCCAATTGAAATCAACGAAACATATGTTGAAGAATAGACGAGTATTGTAAAAAATATAAATTTAAACAAAACTTAAATATAAATTTAAGTCATTGCAATAAATTAAAGTAATTTTAGTAAAATAAAATGATTAAATAAAAAAATTCCACTTTAAAGCTTAAAGTGGAATTTTTTTATTCATTTTTTCATTTTTTTTGAACCGATAATGTGCAAACTATTTAAGTTATTCATTTTTAATTATTTAAAAAGGATGTTTTGATTAGGCATTTTCTAAAGATTTTTTCTTTTTTGCACTTTTTTGTTTTTTCTTATCTTTGTTTTCAGCTTTCAAAGCACTCTTTTCCATAATCGCATTTTTGTAAATCTCGACATATTCACTTGCGGTTTGATCCCAGCTTTTTGGAATCATTTTTTCTGCATTTTCGCCCACAGCTTTAAGTTTTTCTTTATCATTTACAATACTGATGATCTTGTCTGCGAATTTATTGACATCATTTTCACAAGTGAAACCTGAAATACCATCAGTTATACGCTCACTGCTGCCGGTATTTTCAAGCGTAAGAGATGGAACTTTGTGCACAGCAGCTTCCACGACGGTCAGTGGATCATTATCAAAGATTGATGGGAAGACAAATAAATCTGCACTTGAGTAAAGGGCGCTGATAGTTGTTTTATTTGTTACTTGTCCTGTAAAGATGACTTTGTTTGCAAGCCCAATGTCGGTAACATATTGTTTCATATATTTTAAATCGACGCCATCACCAACAAATATCATTTTGAAATCAGGCATTTTTTGTTCAACTAATTTAAGAGCATTGACAATAAACTCAAGATTTTTTATTCTTACAATACGTCCAACAAAAAGAAAAACAATCTCATTTTGACTTATATTAAGAAATTTACGTGATGATTCTTTTAAAGTGCTCAAGTTTTGCACTTTTTCAAACATTGCTCCATTTCGGACAACCTGAACATCACCTTTATATCCATAAGAATTAAGTTCGGCAGCCATATCGTTTGAAACTGTATAAACTTTGTCAGATTTATTTAATTTTTTTGCAATATTTTTAAGCAATAATTTGACAATAGCCTTGGATTTAATTGCGTGAGAAAAAGATGTTTTAAATTTGGTATGAAC
>JAFSVX010000016.1 GCA_017444785.1 Clostridia bacterium | reverse complement strand
TGTTACAGCATAGTCAGCTTTGATAATCTTCTTCATCTCTGCTTCAATCTTTGCAAGGTCGTCATTGTTGATTGGAGTTTTGAAATCAAAGTCATAGTAAAATCCTTCATCAGTTGCTGGACCAATTGACAATTTTGTGTTTGGATAGATTGTCTTGACAGCCTGTGCAAGAACGTGCGCAGTTGTGTGACGCATCACCATTTTTGCATCTTCATCTTTGTTTGTCACGATTTCAAGCTTACAGTCATCTTCAAGTTGTTTGTTAAGGTCAACAAGTTCGCCATTTAGCTTTCCACAAACGGCAACACGTGCTAAGCCCTCAGAAATGCTTTCTGCAATTTGCAAAACTGTCGTGCCTTTTTCATACTCCCTTACTTCATCTCTAAGTTGAATTTTCATTGTTTTAATCTCCTTTTTAATATCTTTTGATGTTGTTTTTGCGTTTTTTCAAGTTTTTAAGCAATTAAAAAGTCCTTGCATTTGAAAGCTTAAAAAAACTTCAAATGTAAGGACGAAATAATCTTTCCGCGGTTCCACCTTACTTGTGAATACTCACCACTCTATTCACTTGTGATTTGTCAAACGCTTTTGAAGGTGGTTTCAAAATGACCTTGAATGCAAACCCTTACAGCCACGAGGCTTGCTCTCTTTAAACAGAATTCACTTCTACTTGTTCTTCGGTTTCACAAATATACGGTTATTATATGCCCAAATTTTCAATTTGTCAATGATTTTATGCATATAAATTTTATTTTTCTTCCACTTTAAGTTCAAACAGATTTTTGATATATGTGCCGAGTTTTTCTTGGTTTTCGGTCAAATGCAAAACAATCTTTTCAGGCGCCAAAGTGATAAGCTCAGAGATTATGCTTATAATTTGATTTTCATTTTCATCATTAAAAGCGCAGTTAAACAATTCTTTCCCCTGCTTGTTTTTGCAATAAACATAGCCCTCGCCACCATAAAGTTGCACTTCATCAATTTCAGGCTCAATTGATAAAAGCAAAAATTTCATAAGATCAATAAAAGAGCCAGAAAGAAGCAAATACCCCTTATTGTCCTCCACAAGTTTTATAACCTCTCTCCAGCGTTTTTCAAGTTCCCACAACCGAAAATTGTAAAGGCTGTCGAGCAAAATCTCACCCGAAATTGGAATGTATTTTTTTATGATCTCTTTGTCCGCCGATTTATCAAACATGGTAAGAGCCTTCAAAAATGCAGCCTCTGTTACACGATTGTTAAGATGCAGTTTTATGTTATTCAAAAAATATTCATACTTATAGCTTTTTATAATCGCCTCACAAAGCACATCAAAAAGCACTGCTAAAAAATAATCTTTTTTATTCTCTGGCACAGCAAAGGCAAGTTTAGGTCGCTTTTCAACCTCTGCATAGGTCAAGATGCCCTTTAAACTTTTGATTTGTGGGCGCATCTTTGACATTATAAACTCAATGTCCTTTTCTCTGCTTTTTAAGGTGCTTATCGTGATTTCGAACATAAATTCCCCTTAAGGCTAGTTTATGCCGAGGCAAATATTTTTAATCACAACATATAAAATATGGCAAAATATCCATTTATCTTTTCAAAATAAATAAAAATCAATATTTTGAGATATTGTTTTACAATCCCAGAAATTTGTGCTAATCTTGAATATAGAAGACCACATTATAAAGAGATTTTATAAAGAGATATTTTGAATAAACAAAATATTTAATCCAAGGAGGTTCAATGATAATCACCATAGACGGCACCGCATCAAGCGGAAAATCCACAATCACCAAACAGCTGAGCAAAGTTCTTAAAATGCCCATGCTTACGACCGGCTCGATTTACAGGGCAATCACTCTTAAAGTTTTAAATAATAAAATTGATTATACAGATGACAACAAACTGAAAGAAATGCTTAAAAACACAAAACTCAGATCTCAATATTCAGGTGACGGAACGATTATTTATCTTGATGATCAGATTTGTGAAAAAGACCAGCTTGGCTCACCAATTGTTTCAAACACAACTCCACTTATCGCATGCAAACCATTTGTGCGTGAGTTCGTGCGAAAAATACAGCGAGAAACTGCAAAAAACAGCAAAGATATCATTGTTGAAGGACGCGATATTGGAACAGTTGTTTTCCCAAATGCAGACTTCAAATTTTTCATTGATGCAAGCCTTGAAGAAAGGGCAAAAAGACGCATGAAAGAATATCAAAAAAACAACCCAAACATTACGCTTAAAGAAGTCATCAAAGACCTTGACAAGCGTGACAAAGAAGATGAACACCGGGACATCTCCCCACTTGTCAAAGCTGTTGACGCAATCTTAATTGACACAACTGCTATCGCCGCCGAAGAGGCCGTTGAAATGATGATAAAATATATCAAAAAATAAATATAAACAAAAAAATAGAGAACCAAGTTTCATGTTCCTAAACTTAATTTTAGGTCGCATAGCAAACCAAGTTCTCTATTTTTTATGAATTTTATCGTTGTAAAGACTCATTTAGGTCTTTTTTTTTAATAGCTTGATTTTTAAATTCTAAAACAGTGTCAACAATACCTTCAAGAAATTTTTTATCATGGCTTACAACCATCATTGTGCCAACATATCCAGCAAGCACTTTCTTCAAAAATTCTTTGTTTGAAATATCAAGATGATTTGTTGGCTCGTCCAAAATCAGCATATTAGCATCACTAAGGATAAGTTCACTAAGCTTAATCCTCATTTGTTCCCCAGAACTGAGCTTTTTAATTTTTGTATCAAACCTGCTTTTATCGATATTCATATTGACAAGATTACTTAAAAAAATTGGCCTATACTCCCTGTCATAATATTGAGACATTTCAAAAATCGTCATATCACCAGGCAAATCATAAACATCCTGACTCATAAGTCCAATCTTCAAACTTGGGGTAAGCCTTATGATACCTGATGTTGGTTTTTCTTCACCTGTTAAAAGTTTTATAAATGTTGTCTTTCCGCAACCATTGTCACCAACAAGAGCAACTTTTTCACCACTTTCCACAACCAAATTAACATCTTTGAACAAAACATTATCTCTGAAAGATTTACCGACATTTTGCATGCTGAATGCAGTTTTTGAACGCAAATCATCTTTTTGCAGTCTATATTTTATCTGAATATCACCTTCAGGACGCTGCACCCTGTTTTCGAGTTCTTTTTCCAAAGCACTCTCTTTGCTCTTCACAATGCCAGACAACTTTGCCGCACTGTTTATTGCTCTGCCTTTGACACCAGCAAGTCTTGCATCAGAAGGATTGCCACCTTGTTGTCCAACACTTCTGTCTGCTTCATCAGCCCATGTTTTATATCTATGAATATCATTTTTAAGTTTTTCAATGCGTCTTGTTTGAGCATCGTATTCTCTTTGGTTATTAAGTCTTTCGTTTTCATTTTGAATGGCATAGTCATCATAATTGCCAAAGTATTCTTTAATTTCTCCGTCTTTGACTTTGATAATTTTGTTGACGACAGCATTTAAGAAATCAACATCATGTGACACTGTTAAAACAGTTCCATCAAAAGCATTGATAGCCTTAATAACATCTTTTATTGCTGCCAAATCAATATGATTAGTGGGCTCATCAAGAATCATTACAGAAGGTTCTGATGCAAAGGCAAAAGCAAGTGCTATCTTTGTTTTTTCACCGCCACTCAGGTTTTCAAGACCACCCTCTGCAAATATGTTTCTTTTAATTCTTAGAATATTTGAATATTTGAAAAAATTATTTGCAAATGTGACATCTTCCAAAGCTGTAATCAATTGATTGAAATCTATATCAATTGATTGAGGTAAATAACCAATCGTGTCTGATGTTTTGACAATACCTTGATCAGGCTCAAGTTGTCCCACTATCATTTTTATAAGAGTTGTTTTCCCTTGACCATTATCGCCAATAATTCCAACTTTTTCACCATCATAAACGGTAAGACTGACATCATTTAAGACAGTCTTGTCACCAAAGGATTTAGTTACATGCTGAAGTTCTATCATTCCCCTCACCTCCATTTATTCATGCACTCAAATTATCAGTAAGTCTATTCTGGTCTTTTCAAAAACCACATGGAATATTTGCACCCACAATAGTTTTGCCTGTAAAGGTTATATTTTTTTGAAAGCTCGATGCTTGTTTTATATCCGTCTTGTTTTTTAAAGTCAGACACCAAATAGTCTATACCAACTTCTTCTGCAATTTTTTGCCCAATAGCATTTATAAGTGGAGCATTCTTGTGTGGGCTGACTGTCAGCGTTGTTGCAAAAATGTCAAATCCATTTTCTTTGGCAAGATTGGCAGTTTTTGAAAGGCGAAGCTCAAAGCATTTTTCACATCTTGCCCCGCCCTCTTTTTCATTTTCAAGACCACAGACAAATTTTTCATAGGTTTCAGGGTCATACTCTGCATCAAGCACTTTCACATCTTCACCATACTCTTTGTTGATCTTCTTGATCAAATCAAGTTGAACTTTTTTCCTGTGAAGATACTCTTCTTCTGGAAAGATATTTGGATTATAGTAAAGCACTGTCAAATCAAAATTTTCTTTCAAGCGCAAAATCACAGTTGAGGAGCATGGCCCACAACAACTGTGCAGAAGCATTCTTGGTTTTTGATTCTTTGCATATTCCTGCATTTTTACCTCTAATATGATTTTTAATTTTCTATTCGATTTTATAAATTGCTGATAAATGATTATTCCGCTTGAAAATCCAAGCGGAACAACTTACATACGGTTTGGTGTTTCGATGCCAAGAGTGTCAAGTGCCAAAACGATGGCGTCTTTTACCAAAGCACATAAACTTAAATAACTTTTCTTTTTCTTCTCATCTTTTTCGGTTAAAACACGGATATTGTTATAGAAAAGTGAGAAACTGCTTGCAAGATTGTAAACTGCAAGGCAAAGCGCATTAAGACTGTTTTCTTGATAGCATACATAATAGCTGTCCAAAAGTTTGATAAGGTTGACAATAATGTTTCTTGTCTCTGGACTGTCAATCACAATCTCGCCACCGCTTGTTCCTGCTTTTTCCAAAAGCGAATTGATACGGGCGGCGGTGTATTGAATGTATGGGCCGGTTTTACCTTCAAAAGAACTGAACCTGTCGATATCAAAGACATAGTCCTTTGAAGCAATGTTTGAAAGGTCACCATATTTCATTGCTCCAACACCAATTTGAAGTGCAAGTTTTTTGTTGCCTTCAATCCCGTTTGCTTTAAGTTTTTCTTCAGCCTTGCTTGTGATAAGGTTGATGATGTCCTCAAGTTTGATGGTCTCCCCTGACCTTGTCTTAAATGCCTTTCCGTCTTTGCCATTCATTGTGCCATAGGAAACATGCACAAGCTCTTGCTCTTTTGGAGAAATGCCGGCAAGTTTTGAAGCCCTGAACACCTGAATAAAGTGCATTGACTGTCTGAAGTCAACAACATAGACAATTTTGTCTGGGGCGTCATGCTCATTACGCATGAGTATTGTCGCAATGTCGGTTGTGGCATAGCCGTCTGCATCATTATGTTTTTTAAGTATTGCTGGTGGCATTGGATTTTTATAACGCTGAGGCTCATCTGGTGTTTTCTTTTCAATTGGGATATTCTCCCCTTCAACTGCCACATCAACCACAAGTGCACCGTCACTTATTCTTGCAATGTTTTTGTCTTTGAAAATTTGAATTGCTTTTTCCACATAAGGATCGGCAGTGCTTTCGCCATACCACAAATCAAAGTGGCAACCAAGCGTTTCATAGTTCGCAGCAATTCTCTTAACAGAAAGTTCACGAATATCTTGATAAATTGAATAATATGGCTCAATCTTTCTTTGAACTTTAAGTGTATAGTCCTCTGCTTTTTTGTGGAAAGCATCATCTTCTTTTTTTCTTTTGCTTGCCTTTGGATACTCTTCATTGAGGGTATCAAGGGTAATTTCTTTATTTTTGCCCTTGCCAAAATATCCGTCAAGGTAGCCGTCATCTTCAAGCTGTGCAATGGTCAATCCCATTTGAAGTCCCCAATCGCCAAGGTGTACATCAGAGATTGCAGTGTTACCCATAAGGCGATTAAGTCTGCAAAGCGCCTCACCAATTATTGGAGAACGAAGATGTCCAACATGAAGCTCTTTCGCAACATTTGCCCCACCATAGTCGAGAACAACTTTTATTGGCTTTTCAGGCGTTTTGATAAGGTTTTTCTGGTTATCAAGCGCCAAATTTGCGATTTTTGATAAAAATTTATCCGTCATTTTAAAGTTGATAAACGCAGGTGGCAAAACAGAAATCTCAAACTCGTCACTCAAAACTTCAAGCTCTTTTGCAATCATATTTGCAAGTTCCATTGGATTTTTTCCAAGCTTTTTTGCTAAGCCAAAAGCACTGTTGCATTGAAAATCACAGACCTCTGGTCTGCCACTGTAACTTACTCCAGCATCATTTTTATCAAAACCAAGTTTTTCAAAAACATGCTCTATTTTTTCAAATAAATAATCTTTCACAACAAGTTTCATTATTCATTCCTCTTCTTCATTATACCACTTATGTTTTTCTCTTACAAGTGTTAAAAGCAACTTTTATCAATAGTAAATCCAAGTGGGCTGCAACTTGACACTCCAATAAACGGAGCATTTGCACTTGGCTTAAGTTTATAAGCAAGATTTATAAATGCCGCAACATTGACTCCACTTGTTACGCAGATCACAACATCATCATCTTCATATTTGTTTACTATGTCATGCAAACAGTCGGTTATGCGAGTTTGAACATCAAGCCAAGTCTCTTTTGAGCAACGCTCAAATTCATTCAATCTTTCATCTTCAAAAATTGGAAGATTTAACTTCTTATTCAAAATCAAAGCCGTCTTTTTGCATCGATAATAAGGCGAAGTATAGATTGCCTTATATCTTATTTTATTAAGCGAAGATAAAATCTCTGCCTGAACTTTTGCATCTTTTTCACCAAGTTTTGTTATGTCATTATCTTGATTTAACCCACCTGATCCATCGCGCAAAGCGTGATGAACATATATAATTCTCATACTATACTCTCCTCTTACGATCTCTTAATAAATATAATTGATTCTTTAAATAATCAAAATTTAAAATACATTTCAAAAATTTTTTCAATTGTTCACTTAACACCCTTTTTACCTTGCCTTGATAACCACTGTTTCCATTGTTTCATAAGACTCATCAACAAGCTTGTCAAAGTCAAGTTTCTTTTCTTCTGCTTCAACTTTAAACAGTTTTGGTCTTGTCACCGGATTATCAGGAACAAATATTGTGCAGCAATCCTCGTATGGACGAATTGAAATGTCATAAGTGTCAATTTGTCTTGCAATATCAATAGTTTCTTGCTTATCAAATGCAATAAGTGGTCGCATTATTGGAATGTCTTTCACAACGTTTGACACAACAGTCATACTTTCAATGGTCTGACTCGCAACCTGCCCAAGATTTTCCCCAGAAATTATCATATCAATTCCTTTTTCTTTGCAAAGCCGTTCTGCCACAGTGAACATTGCACGCCTCAAAAGTGTTATGTTATAGATAGGATTACAATTTCTGTTTATCATCTCTTGATATTTGGTCATACTGCACATAAACACAGTAAGTTCCCCAGCATTATACTCCGCAATCTTTTGCGAAAGTTCCTCGACTTTAAGTCTTGCAAGTTCGCTTGTATACGGAAAACTATGAAAATGCAGTGCGTAAAGTTTTGCACCACGCTTTGCCATCATAAAACCAGCAACAGGACTGTCAATTCCACCAGACAAAAGAAGAAGTCCTTTTCCAGAACAGCCAACAGGCATTCCTCCAATACCCTTTATTGTCTTTGTGAAAATATAGGTTCTTTTATTCTCCCGAACATCAATATTAAGAATATGCTGAGGATTAATCACATCAACTTTCAAGTTTCTATTGGCCGAGAGTATCCTTCCACCAACAAGCCTGCTTATCTCCATAGAGTTGAGAGGAAAACTTTTATCAGCCCTATTTGTAACGACTTTGAAAGTTCCCTGCTCATCTGAAAGTTGATCAATTGATGCGCTTATTATTTCTTCCATTTGAGTCTCTATCAAAACAGCTGGAGAAAAGGAATAAATACCTGCAATTTTTTTAAGTTTATTTATGACAATATCCTCGTCAAATTCACCAAAACCTGACACCATAAATCTTCCCGGAATTTTTGCAACATTTACATTATCAACCGAAATTAAGGCGTTTTTTATATTATTTTCCAGTGTATTTTCAAAGAAATTGCGATTTTTACCTTTTAAAAAAATTTCTCCGTATCTTATAAGAACAACTTTTTCCATCATCTTTTACCCTCAAGTTTTTCTATTTCGTCTTTCAGTATTTTAACAACTTCTTTTGCATCAAAATCTTGATATGCGCTGAATGAAATTCTGACAGAAGAAAGTATTTCATCTTTGTCAATATTCATGGCTTCAAGAGTCCTGTTAAAATTCTTTGTAGCAGAACACGCCGAACCAGTCGAAATATAAATTCCTCTTGCCTCAAGTGCATGCACAAGCGTTTCCCCGCGAACACCTTTTTTGAGCATAACGTTCATAGTATGAGGCACACCGGCTCCATGAATAACATAATTAAATCCATTTTTTTCAAGTTCAGACAAAAATTCAAATCTGTATTTTTCAACTATGTCGTAGTTTCTTTGAATATCCATATTCATCTTTTTAGCTGCCAAAGCAAATGAAATGATACCAAAGACATTTTCCGTGCCAGAACGAAGCCCATTTTCTTGTCCTCCTCCAAAAATATATGGCTTTATTTTTGCTCCTTTCTTTATAAAGAGTGCACCAACACCCTTTGGCCCACCAATTTTATGAGCAGAAATGGTATAAAAGTCCACATCAAGAGATTCAACGCGAATTGGAAATTTCATAAATGCTTGCACGCCGTCACTGTGAAAAACTACAGTTGGATTTTTCTTTCTTGCAAGTTTCACAAGCCTTTGAATATCATTGACCGCACCGGTCTCGTTGCTGACATGCTGAATGGAAATAAACGCAACGTTTTCATCAATCATTGCAACAAATTTTTCTTCATCAATCTTTCCATCTTTATCAAGCGGAATGTATTCAACCCTATAGCCTCTTCTTTCAAGCTCTTTTGAGCACTCAATAACTGATGGGTGCTCCCCTGCGCCAAACAAAAATCTTTTGCCAGATCTGTTGACTTGAGAAAAAATGACAGTATTATTTGCTTCAGTTGCACTGCCGGTAAAAATCAAATTTCCTTCCACTGCACCAAGACAATTGAGAATGGTTTTTCTTGCATCCTCAATTTCTCGTTTTATATTCACTGATGGTAAATATACTGCTGAAGGGTTATAAAAATCTTTGTCCAAAAACTTTTGTGCACCGTTTATCACATCATCAAACATTTTCGTTGTCGCAGCATTGTCCAAATAATATATCTTTTCCATATATTATATCTTAGTAAAATAATATAAAAAAGTCAAGAATAAAAGTAAAAATAGCAAGTTGATCCTTGCTATTTTTTAATTTTAATTTTTTATCTTTTAAACAACTGATCAAGCATATAAGCAAGCATATGAGCAATAACAATAAAATAAAGTTAATATCAAGGCACAAGATTCAGCATTTCAGTCAGTGTGTTACTTTTCAAATATGTTTCTGGAATTTCACCAATAATGACACTTTCACAAACAAGCACATCATTACTCATTTCAACCGAGATTGTTTTGAATGGCAACACCACATTTACTTTTGCATCAATACTCACATAGATTTTATGTTGCGTCTGGTTGATACCTGCACTGATAAACTGTGATAAAAATTTACATGTTACATCACCATATGGATAAATGTCAATCAATACCGGTGGCCCCATACCTGAAAAAATAGAGATACCCGTAAATGCACCAAGTGGAATTTTAATTGGATTTCTTGAAATTTCAAGCAAGTGCGTAAGCGTGATTCTTTCAATCATCATGGATACATTATTGATCTTGACAGTGTTCGCTTGAATCATTCCAATCTTTCCTGAACTGTCAGTTATAATGTTTATAAGATCGTCATAGCTTATATTTTGATTCATGGTTTCAGTAACCGCATAGTTCATAGATTTTGTTGCATAAAGTTTAATTTGATAGGTGCTTGTATCCACCATAAGTGGAGTAACAAGAAATTTAATATAAAAAATAAAAAACGCAAAAATCATGATTAAAACAGTAAAAAACACTGCAATTTTGCGTTTTTTATTCAAATTTATTGCTTTTATCTTAAATTTCCTAGCGCTGCGCATATATAAAAATATATGCATTTATATTGCTAAAATATCAATCTTTTTTGGTTTTTGAGCTCACAAAAAATGACACCAAATAACTCAGCCCAATTGACACAGCAATACCCGCACTTGTTGCAATAAGACCTCCGCTGAGCGCTCCAAAAAATCCATCAGTTTTAGCCGCGACTATTGCGCCATTTGCAAGAGAATTACCAAATCCAAGAATTGGAATTGTCGCCCCTGCACCTGCCCAATCCACGACATAGTTATAAAGTCCAAATCCACCAAGAATCGCGCCAATCATCAAAAAGATGACAAGTATTCTTGCTGGGGTTATTTTTGTTCGAATCACAATCAGCTCTGCTATCATACAAATAGTTCCTCCAACAAGTATAACTTTCAAATACATAAAAAGAGCATCTAACATAAATTATCCTCCATTTCCCCTAGTCCGCTTCAAGCAAAACAAGATGCGCAATCCCCGGAATACTGTCCCCCTGTTGATTTACCGTGGTGCTCATAAGTGCACCGGTGGATATCAAAAGCACATTTTTAAATTCTTTTGACTGCAATTTTTGTAAAATATAGCTGTTAAGCACCACCGCGCTGCAACCTGCGCCACTACCACCTTGAAGAGTATTTTGATCAATATTATAAATCATATGTCCACAATCAATATAGTTTGTTTCAAGATCATAGCCTTTTTCTTGCATCAAGTCCTTAAAAATATCCGAGCCAAGTTTTCCAAGATCGCCTGTTGCTATCAAATCATAGTCTTTTTGTGATGTGTTGGTATCTTTAAAAAATGCGTTTAGCGTTTCCATTGCTGCCGGCGCCATTGCCGCACCCATATTTGCAATATCACAAATTCCAAAATCAGTAACTTTGCCAATAGTAAACTTTTTAATTTTGATTTTGGATCTTCTTTCACTTGAAATAACACTTGCACCCACACCGGTAACAGTCCACTGCGCATACGACTGCCTTTGATTTCCAAACTCAAGCGGATAACGATACTGCCGTTCCGCAGTGGAAAAATGACTGCCCGTTGCACAAATGACATTCTTTGCCCCACCAGACTCCAAAAAAGTACTGCCAATAATCAGGCTTTCAGTCATCGTAGCACAAGCATTATAAAGCCCAAGAAAAGGAATTTCAAGCTCCTCTGCTGTGTAGTTGGAACTCACCAGCTGATTCATTAAATCCCCACCAACATATAAATCGATCTCATCTTTTTTAAGCTCTGATTTTCTTATTGCACATGAAATAGCTTTTAAAAACATCTGGCGCTCACCTTTTTCAAAAGTTTTTTCACCCATTTTGTCATCTTTTTCAATGAAATCAAAATACCCAGCAAGAGGCCCTTCACCCTCTTTCCTTCCAACAAGACTGACACCGGTTATTATGGAAATATCTTTTTCAATTTGATATGTTTGTTCACCTAATTTAATCATACAATCTCCTAAAATAATCCTATTATAAAATATATAATGCCCACAACAAGAGAATAAGCTACACCATTGACAAGCACAGGTCCTGCAACAAAGAACATTTTTGAGCCAATACCAAAAACAAGACCTTCTTTTTTATATTCAATAGCACATGATGCAATTGAGTTTGCAAATCCAGAAATCGGAATAAATGTTCCCGCACCACCGTATTTTGCAAGCCTATCAAAAAGCCCAAGTCCTGTCAGAATTATTGTGAGGGCAATGACAATTATATTTATCCACCCTCCAAGAGTAAGCAAATCCATCATGGGAAAAAACGCTTTGATGATATCTGAAAACATTTGTCCCAAACAACACACTGCTGCCCCTGTGATGAAGGCATGAAAAAGAGCCTCAAACCATCCAGCCTTTGGGGATTTCTTTTCCACATAAGCTATGTAATTTTGATTTCTTGCATTTCTATTCATAAATTCCTCCAAATAATAAAAACTGCAAATTTAATAAAAATTATTGCAAAAATAGGTGTAATTTATACAAAAAATCAATATATTATTTGCAAAAATACATATTTTAATTTAAAGATTTCCATAATAACAATATCGGAGGATATATGAAAAATTTATCAAAAATCTTTTCAATCTTAATTATTTTTCCATCAATATTTTTATTTTCAGCATGCAATAATCAATATAAAACCATGGCAAAAAGGCTTGATGACTCGGTTACAAATTTAATTTATACCGCAAGCACTCTTGACTGGGCAGAGCCACAATTATTGGATAATCTCACCATGGAAAAGACAAACATTGAAGAAAACTCAAATATAAACAACAGCATCGATAATTCACAATCCAACAGCTTAACTTATGCAAATAATAACGGCTTAAATAATATAAATAATTTGTATAGTTTTAACGAGTTTGATAATTACAATGATTTTCAAAATCTTACAGATGAACAAATTGAAGCAATAAAATTACACAGACTATCTGAATACAGCAGTGGAAATAAAAACAATCAAAGAAGATCATTTTACAAAAAACCGATACGAAGAGTAAATAATAATTTCAGATATAACTTACCTGAAAAAAAATCATCTTACACATATAAGACGAACAACAATATTTCAAATTTAAATGAAGCTTATAATAATAGAAATAACACATTATATCATGCATCATATAATATTGAAACACAAAATACTATAAATTATTTCAAAGACACAATACAAAACACAAATGACGAAGTAAAAGCAAAAATAAATGAGCTTGTCACAAAACGTTCTGACCTTCTTATTGATATAAATGACTTATACAAGGGTAAAAATAATCTGACTGAAGAAAATCTTAACACGATTAACGCATATATCAATATCATCCAAGAAACAACTTCATACCTTAATTCAAACAAAGGTATTGTAACAAATCAGCTCACACAAGCAAGCGACGTACTTAACTCATCATCTGACATCAATCTTGTCAATGCATATATAATAAGAACAAATGAAGCAATAAAAACAAGACTGGCAAAACTTGACAGCGCATCATATGCACTTGACGTTATAGCGAACATTTTAAGCAATTCAAATAACAACACTAATAATTATTATAATATAAAAAATTTACAAAATACAGTGAAAAATACCGAAATTTCACCTCAAAATCCACAAAATTCACCAAATAATAGAATTTTAAATAATAATTTCAATAATTTAAATAACTCAGATTATGCAAAATATGAAAACACCTCTCAATGCGAAAATTGCAATGATTGTGAAGCTTACAAAGATAATTCACAGTTGAATAACTGCAACAAAATCGATTCTGCAAATTGCGAAGATTGTACAAATTGCGAAAATAAACCTCAATGTGCAGATTGTAATAATTGTGAAAATTGCGAAAATAAATTAAAATGCGAGGATTATAATGATAATGAAAATTTTGATGATCAACAACAACAAGAAACATCACAAAATTATGAATCAATCTCACAAAACAATGCCAACATTAACAGTGAAAACTCAGACAATAATTCAATAAATGTCGACATCGATAATCTAAGCACAAATGCAAAAATACAAGATGTAGAAAGCAATAATGACAACATTAAAAATATTGATGATCTATATACTCAATCTGTGCCAAACAATTTAAGTCTTAAAAACACCAAAGAAAATAAAGATAGTTCAAAAGATAACGAGGTTGATTTCAAAAGAAGGGAGATTCAACAAGAGTTAAGAACACAAACTGAAACAAATTTTAATTAAGTTAAAATAAATCATAAAAACAAATCAAAACAAACAAACTGCAAGATCAAATTTTGCAGTTTATTATTTTATTTAATTTTTGCAGTTTATTATTTTATTTTTTTTTAGTAATTCTATTATTTTTATTACTCTTATTATTGTTTATTATTTTATCCTATTTTTTAGTTTTTCAATAATTTTTGTTTCAAGGCGCGACACCTGAACTTGAGATATCCCAAGAATCAATGCCACCTCGCTTTGAGTTTTACTTCTGTAATACCTGAGCAAAATAATTTTCTTTTCTCTGTCTTGCAAATCTTGAATCGCTTGTTTAAGCAATATCTTATCAAGGATCAGATCACTTTTATCCTCCAGCACAACCCTGTCAATAACAGATTGTGAATTTGTTGAATTTTCATCAAGTTGAGCATCAAGACTGACAAGCATTCTTGAAGCATCCATTGCATACACGATATCGCCAGCATCCACCTGAAAATGTTTTGCAAGATCTTCAATACTCGGCGCAGTTTCACCCTTTTTCTCGCACTCATCGGTATAGGCTTTAATTTTCAGCCAAAGAGTTTTGATCGCCCTGCTCACTTTTATTGCACCGTCATCGCGCAGAAATCTTTTTATCTCGCCAGAGATCATGGGCACTGCATAAGTGGAAAACTTAACACCAAAAGATTCATCAAAATTGTTTATTGCCTTCAAAAATCCCATAGAGCCAATCTGATAAAGATCGTCATAATCCACACCTTTATTTTGATAAGCTTTTACTATTGACTTAATCAAAGGGAAATTGCCTTGCAAAAGCCTTTCCTTTGCAACCTCATCACCCTCCTTAGCCTTTTTAAGCAAAGCAATAGTTTCCTCAGCACCAAGCGGTTTAAATTCATCCATATAAACCTCGCTAATTCTTTATTTCCTTGCTGAGCTCAACAGTGACTCCGCCTGTTTTGTTATTATAAACATTTATCGTATCCATAAACGATTCCATCAAAGTAAACCCCATGCCAGAGCGTTCTTCCTTGGACTTGGTTGTAAAAAATGGCTGACGCGCACGCTCTATGTTCTCAATGCCAATACCATGGTCAGATATTTTGATGAAAACAACATTTTTTCTGATCCCAACCAAAACATCGATATCGCCACTTGCCCCCGCATAGCCGTGAACTATACAATTTGTTACCGCTTCACTCACCGCAGTTTTTATGTCGTTTATCTCAGAAATGGAAGGATTAAGCGGCACACAAAATGCCGCAATCATACTGCGAATAAACCCCTCATTTATAAGTTTTGCATCAATAGTAAGCATAAATTTATTATCAAATTTCTCCATTTTTATTCTCCCTTATTTAAGAAATTTTTGGCATTATTTCATAAATGCCAGTCATTTTTAGTATCCTATCCACATGATTTTGCGGATTTTTTATAAATATTGGTATATCTCTTCTTATAAATTTTTTATATCTTCCAAATAAAATACCTATCCCCGTGCTGTCCATAAAAGAAACCTTGGAAAAATCCAAAACAAGCTTTGATGTTATTTTATCGCTCGACTTTAAAAGCTCATCAAGAGATAGCCTGACATAGTCTGCACTTGCCTCATCAAGCTCGCCTGAAAGATTTGCGAAAACCTCATTATCTTGAACTTTGTATTCAATCTCCATACCATTTCCTCCTGATCAAATATTATCATTTTTGCGGGCAATTCAAGAAAAAGAAAAATGAGCAAAACGCTCATTTTTTGTCAAATTTTTTATTATTAAAAACTAATATAAATTTACTTATAAATTTTATATCTTGATCGCTTAACTATTTTAGCTATCGTTTATCCAGCATTTACCAAAAGCGTGTATGCCGTGTTACCCTCACTGTCTGAATTTGGAATATAAGCATTTAAAACGTACAATCCAGAGCCTGTTTCAGCCAAACTTATCCATGAATTAAGATGCGTAGTATTTTCAGAGGTAAGATAAATCTCAAATATAAAGTAACTTGATGTTGCAGACGTGTTCACAATATAATTTTTTACATATTTAAAGACATTTGTAAGCTCAAGCACATTATCTATCTCAAGATCAAAAGTAGTATCATTAAAGGCAAATGAAACAGTATCAAAATAATCATATTCAGTATTTGCAACAAATTCAGTATAATCAACTGCGGTATAGCCTTTGCTTGCTTTATACTCATCAGTAAATAAGAACGATGTATAAGTTAATATTTCGCCGTAACTGCTTTCCGCATCACCATGTGTTGCATCAATTCCATACCATGCACCGTTAACAAAAACTTTGTTCCATGCATGATTATTTCCAGTCACTATGACGGTTGGAATATTCTCTATCTGAGCCATAATAAGAAGTGCTTTTGCATAGCCTTCACAAACAACTCTTCCTTTTTCAAAGACACCTTCTGCCGACCAAGCATAATATTCACGTGCTTGTTTCCAAGAACTTATTTCACTTTCCGCAGCCTGATGATCATAATTTACATTGAAATTAAGCCACTCATAAATCGCACGCAGTTTTGTCACATCATCCATATCATCATTGATAATTTGACGAAGCACCGCCTTTGCACTGTTATAAACCTTTTCTGCAGGAGTATTTTCTTCACTAAATGTTGGCCTGTATCCATTTTCAAGCGCCCAAACAAGTTGTTCACTTGTCTTTACGTTCAAAGTCTTTGAAACCTTATTTATATTGAAATCATCAAAATTCTCAGCACGAGTTGGTGCAACTTGAAGCCTTAATGCATAATCTTGATCCGTCTTTATCTTCGCCGTATCTGTGAATTCTTGAGTTGGTGCAAGCACCATATCATCTTCTTTGATATAAAATTTTACATATGTATTCGTATTTATAATGGTATATCCTGTGGAAGAACCTGCTGAAAAATGAGGCTGATTTTTAAATACTGTATTATATGCAGTGCTCACCTCATTTTGTATTTCTGATGATGATTGTCCAACATATGTCAAAGCAAGTTCAACATTACTGTTTGTTTTGTTGAAAAATGTTATATAATCCATATATGCAACAAGCATATCTCTGCTTGCTATGTTTATATGACCACTTGTTTGTGCACTGTCAAAGTCTGAAAGGTATGGATAAAATGAAATGTTATCAGAAATGTAACTCCAATCGCCATAAAGTGTCATATCTTGAGTTATGGCCTCCGATAAATCAAACTGAACGGTTTTATCAATGTCTGTATACCACTTTTTAACATAATATCCACCCATACCAAACTCAGCGGGATTAAACATTGTTGACATATCCAAAGCCAAACCTTTGTTGATTTCAATAGTATCAACATTTTTTGATTCAATGCACAAAGTTACGTTTGCTTCTTCGCCTTCATAGTAAGCATAATATGTCCTGTCGCCTACACTTCCTGTTGGGATTGTAACATTTTTTGTGCAAACCGGAACATCTGTTCCAATATAACCTTTGAATTGCAGCGGATCGCTCTCACCAGGAATGGATTTGTAAAGATTTGTAGGCAAAACAATATCTGCGCTGGTAATATTATATTTCGTTGGAAGAGTGCTTGTTGTATATCCTCCTCGTTTATCGATTGTTATATTGTAAGTTATAACCGTCCATCTTGCAGTGATCGAATAGTTTGTGAATACACTTGCATCAATTTGTGTAATTTGTTCCTCATCAATAAACCAACCACCAAAAGTATAGCCAACAGTTTCAATTGGCTGAAGAGTTATTATATTGTCTTTGATAGTAAACGTCTCTGGATTGAGATTTGTTGCACCTTTTGTATTATTATAGGTTATTGTCCTTGTTTCTGTTGTATCAGCAGTATACACATCAAAAAACACACCTGTTTCAGTTTTTTCAAATGTCCAATCTTTAACACCTTTCCCTTGCAAATCTCCATACAAACCATTATCTGATAAAATGATATCAGCATATGCTTTACAAACATTTTGTATAAACTCATCAGCATCAATTTTAATCAATGCCGCAAAGACATTCAATAGATTTTGAGATTTATCCGCATTAAGATTATTCAACATCAATGATGAACTATTTACTTCGTATTTGTTATCATTTATAGTTAAAGTGAAAACACCTGTAACATAAAGGCTGTCTGGGTACATACCTTTAAACATACTTGCTGGAAAACTTGATAATTTTTCTTTTTTCAAACTTACTATGTTAAAATTACCAACAATTTGTATATCGACAAGCCCATGTTCACTTGGCACAAACTTAATTTCACATAAATCAAAATCATAATCACTCAAACCTTTTGAATTTTCACCTGATTTATATTGTATTTGATAATCCTGAATATGATTGTCAACATATGCAGTTACCTCTGCATCAGTAAACTTCACAACACTTTTTGTGGAAAGCTCATTGACTTTTAAATTTGCCATATTTAAATCATCGTCAGTATATTGATAATCAATCACCTCTTCCAATGACACTGATTTTTTAAGTTCACCAATTTGGCCTATAAGCGCGAAGGAATTGATATGATATTTAAAGTAAGCATAAACACCAAGTCCTGCTACAGCCAAAACAACAATCAAAACTAAAATAAATATAAATTTAAAAAATCTTCTTAAAAATGACTTTTTCTGTTTTCCCACAATCTTAATCTCCTGTAAATAGATTTATTTATGTATATATATTTATATTCTATCACTTATAAAGCCTGCTGCAAACTAAAAAATCAAATTTTTAAAAAGTCTTGAAAAGAGAGAGTTTAAGTTGTATAATATTGCTTGTTAAAAGTTAAATATAATTTTAACAAAATTTATAAAAAATGTTGACAAGGCCTTACTTAATAGTGTATATTTTATAAGTCAGCTCGAAAAAGCATATGTCGGGGTGTAGCGCAGTTTGGTAGCGCACGTGGTTTGGG